>JBGSBH010000053.1:0-12807 GCA_041730635.1 Cypionkella sp. | reverse complement strand
TCTCGTCAACAGCGAGATCCGCCGCATCTCCGCCTTCGCCGGGCCCGACGGCCGCTTCAGCGAGGCGGCTTTCCGCCAGGTGCTGGCGCAGCGCCAGCTCAGCGAAGCAACCGTGCGGCGCGATCTGGCGGACGGCTTGCGCGCGCAGCAGGTGCTGGTGCCGGCCGCCTTCGGGGCGCGGATGCCGGCCAGGGTCGCCGCGCGCTACGCCGCGCTCACGCGCGAGCGGCGCGAGGGCGCGGTGGCGCTGCTGCCGAGCGCGGCCTATGCGCCGGCCGGGGAACCGACCCCCGCGCAGCTAAGCGCATTCTACAACGCCAACCGCGCCGAGTTCATCCGCCCCGAGCGCCGGGTGCTGCGCTACGCTGTGTTCGACGCGGGCGCGCTGGGCGACATCGAACCGACCGCCGCCGAGATCGCCGCGCGGTACGAACGCGACCGAGCGACCAAGTACGCCGGCCGGGAGCGGCGCTCGTTTACCCAGTTGATCGTGCCGACCCGCCAGGCGGCGCAGGCGATCGCGAGCCGCGGCGCGGGTGCGCTCGAGGCAGCGGCGCGCGAAGCGGGGCTCGAAGTCGCCAAAGTCGCGTCGATCGACAAGGCCGGGTACACCGGGCAGTCGTCGCAGGCGGTAGCGAACGCGGCCTTCGCCGCGCCGCGCGGGACCATCGCGGCGCCCGCGCGCGGCGGGCTCGGCTGGTTTGTCGTGCGGGTCGACGCGATCGACAAGGCGCCGGCCCGGTCGCTCGAAGCGGCCCGCGCGGAAATCGTGCCCGCGCTGCGCGAGGAGAAGCGGGTGCGCGCCCTGGCCGACCTCGCGGCGGAAGTGGAGCAGCGCATCGACGAGGGCAACGCGCTGACCGACATCGCCCGCGATCTCAAGGTCGAGCTGCAGACCACCGCGCCGATCGTTGCCGACGGGCGCGTGTACGGCGCGGCCGGCGAAACCGCCCCGGCGGTGCTCGCGCCCGCGCTCGCCACCGCCTTCGAGATGGAGGAAGGCGAGCCGCAGGTCGCCCCGCTTCCCGGCGGGGAGAGCTACCTGGTCTACGAGACCGTGCGGATCACCCCCTCGGCCGCGGCACCGCTCGGAGAAATCCGCGACGGCGTGATCGCCGCCTGGCGCCGCGATGCCGGGGCGCGGGCCGCGAAAGCCGCCGCCGACCGGGTGCTGGCGCGGGTGGACAAGGGTCAGCCGCTCGCCGCCGCGATCGCTGCCGAGGGGCGCAGCCTGCCCGCAGTCGATCGGGTGAACATGACCCGCGGCGAGCTCGCCCGGCAAGGCGGGCGGGTGCCGCCGCCGCTGGCGCTGCTGTTCTCGATGGCGCGGGGCAGCGCCAAGCGGCTCGAAGCCGCCGGCGACGCCGGGTGGTACGTCGTCGCGGTCGACCGGATCGAGCCGGGCAAAATCGCGCCGAACGATCCGTTGCTGGCGCAAGCCGCCGCCAGCCTCGGCCAGCTTGCCGGCCGCGAGCTGGGCGATGCCCTGCGCGTAGCCATCCGCAAGGAAGCCGAGGTCGAGCGCAACGCCGAGGCGATCGCCGCGGTGCGCCGGCAGCTCACCGGCACGGGCGACAACTGAGGCCCGGGCGCTGAGCGGCGCCGCGCCCGATAACGCCGAGGCGGCGTGTGCCCTGCTTGCCGCGGGGAGGCCGGCGCTGGTCTTCCGGCGCGTGGTGGCGGACACCGAAACCCCGGTGGGCGCGGCGCTCAAGCTGATCGAGCCGGGCCGGGGTGATTTCCTGCTCGAATCGGTCGAAGGCGGGGAGGTGCGCGGGCGGTACAGCCTGCTGGGGCTCGATCCGGACCTGATCTTCCGGGCGCAGGGTGAGCGGGCCGAGGTCAACCGCGACTGGGCGCTCGATCGCGATGCCTTCGTGCCGTGCGCGAACGGCACGCTGGCGGAGCTGCGCGCGCTCGTCGAAAGCTGCCGCATCGAGGTGCCGCCGGGGCTCCCCGCCGCGCTCGCCTGCCTGGTCGGCTATTTCGCTTACGAGACGGTCGCGCTCGTCGAGCGGCTGCCGCGCGCCCAGGGCCCCGGGCTCGGTCTGCCCGATCTGCTGTTCGTCCGCCCGCGGGTGCTGCTGGTGTTCGACCGGCTGGGCGACGAGCTGTTCTGCGTCGCACCGGTCTGGCCGGGCGCAACCGACCCGCGCGCGCAGGTCGACACCGCGGGCGACCGGATCGACGAGGTGCTGCGCCGCCTGGCTTGCGCCGCCCCGCCTCCGGGAAAGCCCGCGCCCGCGACGGCGATTGACCTCCAGCCCGTGACGCCGCCGCGCGAGTTCGCAGCGATGATCGCCCGCGCCAAGCGCTACATCGAGGCCGGCGATATCTTCCAGGTCGTGCTTTCGCAGCGGTTCTCGTGCCCGTTCCCGCTGCCCCCGCTCGCGCTCTACCGCGCGCTGCGGCGGATCAATCCGAGCCCGTTCCTCTATTTCCTCGACCTGCCCGGCTTCGCGGTGGTCGGCTCGAGCCCGGAAATCCTCGTGCGTGTGCGTGGCGGAGAGGTGACCATCCGCCCGATTGCCGGCACGCGCCCGCGCGGCGCCACGCCGGATGCCGACCGCGCGGCCGAAGCGAGCCTGCTGGCCGATCCCAAGGAACGCGCCGAGCATCTGATGCTGCTCGATCTCGGACGCAACGACGTCGGCCGGGTTGCCGCGCCGGGGACGGTGGCGGTCACCGACAGCTTCACGGTCGAACGCTACAGCCACGTGATGCACATCGTCAGCAATGTCGTCGGTCGGCTGGGCGCGGAGCACGACGCGCTCGATGCCCTGTTCGCCGGGTTTCCCGCCGGCACCGTCAGCGGCGCGCCCAAGATCCGCGCGTGCGAAATCGTCGCCGAGCTCGAGCGCGACGCGCGCGGGCCCTATGCCGGCGGGGTCGGTTACTTCGCGCCCGACGGTAGCCTCGATTCGTGCATCGTCTTGCGTACCGCGGTGGTGAAGGACGGCACGATGCACGTCCAGGCTGGCGCCGGGATCGTCGCCGACAGCGATCCCGCCTACGAGCAGCGCGAGTGCGAGGCCAAGGCGGGCGCGCTGATCGCTGCGGCGCGCGAGGCGATGCGCCTGGCGAGCGAGCCGGGGTTCGGCCAGTGAGGCGCGCCCTCGCCCCCCTGCTGCTGGCGCTGGCCGCGTGCAGCCCGCAGGCCGAAGGCGACCCGGTCACCCGGATCGACCTGGAAAATCCCGGGAGCTCTGCCGCCGCCCCGCGCCCGGCGGCGTCGCCCGTCGTGGCCTCGGCCTGCGAGCGGGTGACGTTCGAGGACGCGATCTTGACTCATTGCGTCGCCGACCCGGCGCGGCACCGGATCACCACGATGCTCGGCAACCCGCCCTATCGAGGCTTCGCCGCGCTCGCCGCCGCGCGGAAGGCTGGCGACCCGCCGGTAGCCTTCGCGGTCAACGCCGGGATGTTCGACGAGGAAGGCAAGCCGATCGGCTACTACGTCCGCGACGGCGAGCGCGGGAAGGAGCTCAACCGCAACGAGGGCGCCGGCAATTTCCACATGAAGCCGAACGGGGTCTTCTTCGGCACCGGCGGCCGGTGGCGGGTGATGTCGGCCGACGCGTTCTACGCCGAGGTGGGCGAGCGCCCCGAGTTCGGCACGCAGAGCGGGCCGATGCTGGTGATCGGCGGCGAGCTCCATCCCGAGATCAGCGACGACGGGCCGAGCCGGACCATCCGCAATGGCGTGGGGGTCGACGGCGCAGGCCGCGCGCATTTCGTAATCAGCGAGACGCCGGTGAGCTTCGGCAAGCTCGCCCGGTTCTACCGCGACCGGCTCAAGGTGCGCGACGCGCTCTACCTCGACGGCAGCGTCTCGGCGCTGTGGGATCCGGCGAGCGAGCGGATGGACGCGCGCGCGCCGCTCGGACCGCTGCTGGTGGTAGAGGAGAAACCGTCATGAGCGAGCGCCGCACGCTCTACCCCGAGATCGAGCCCTACGAGCACGGAATGCTCGAGGTCGGCGATGGTCACGCGCTGTACTGGGAGCGGGTCGGCACCCCGGGCGCGAAACCCGCGGTAATGCTCCACGGCGGCCCCGGTGCGGGATGCACCGCCAAACACCGGCGCCAGTGGGACCCCGCGCGATACGACGTGTTGCTGTTCGACCAGCGCGGCTGTGGCCGCTCGATCCCGTTCGCGAGCCTCGAGTGCAACACGACCTGGGACCTGGTCGGCGATATCGAGAGGTTGCGTAACTTGTGCGGCCACGAGACGTGGCAGGTATTCGGGGGCAGCTGGGGTTCGACCCTCGCGCTCGCCTATGCGCAGAAACATCCCGAGCGGGTCAGCGAGCTCGTCTTGCGGGGCATCTTCACTTGCGCGCCGAGCGAGCTCGACTGGCTCGACCGCTACGGCGCCAGCGAATTGTTTCCCGAGGAATGGGAACGGTTCGTCGGGCATGTCCCCGAGCCCGAGCGGGACGACCTGCTCGCCGCTTACACGCGGCGTCTGACCGGGCCCGACCCGGCCGAGCGGCTCGCGGCAGCGCGCGCCTGGAGCCGGTGGGAGACGGTCACCGTCACTCTTCTCCCCGATCCCGAGGGTCTCGCCAAGGCCGAGCAGGACGACGAGGCCGACGCCATCGCGCGGATCGAGACGCACTATTTCACCCACCGTTGCTGGCTCGAACCCGGCCAGCTGCTCCGCGACGTAGGCCCGCTGCGCGATATTCCGGCGGTAATCGTGCAGGGCCGGCACGACTGCTGCACCCCGCCCGCCGCCGCCTGGGCGCTGAGCAAGGCCTGGCCCGAAGCCGAACTGCAGATCGTCGACGATGCGAGCCATTCGGCCTTCGAGCCCGGCATCGTCGACCGGCTGGTGCGCGCGACCGACCGGTTTGCTAGGCGAGCGCCATGATCCTGGTGATCGACAACTACGACAGCTTCACCTTCAACCTGGTTCACTACCTGCTGGAACTGGGTACCGAGGTGCGGGTCGAGCGCAACGACGCGCTGAGCGCAGGCGACGCGCTGCGCATCGGCGCTGCCGGTGTCCTGATCAGCCCCGGTCCGTGCACGCCGAACGAGGCGGGCATCAGCCTCGATCTGGTGGCGGCCTGCGCCGACGCACGGGTACCCCTGCTCGGCGTGTGCCTCGGCCATCAGGCGATCGGCCAGCACTTCGGCGGCCGGGTCGTGCGCGGCGGGCTGATGCACGGCAAGACATCGCCGATCAGTCATGACGGCACGGGCTTATTCGCCGGGTTGCCCAGCCCGTTCACCGCGACGCGCTATCACAGCCTCGTGGTCGAGGACGTGCCGCCGTCGCTGGCGGTGAACGCCAGCTCGGGCGACCAGTGCGTGATGGGCTTGCGCCATCGCGAGCTGCCGATCCACGGTGTCCAGTTTCATCCGGAGAGCATCGCCACCGAGCACGGGCATGCGATGCTGGCGAACTTCCTCGGGTTGTGCGGAATAGCCGCGAGGGGACGCACATGACCGCCTTGCCCCCGGTCGAACCCCACCTGAGCGAAACCGAGGCGGAGCGGGTGTTCGGCGCCCTGCTCGATGGCGAGGTGAACGACGAGGACATCGCCCGCTTCCTCGCCGCGCTGTCCGACCGCGGCGAAACCGCGGACGAGATCGCCGGCGCGGCGCGCGCGCTGCGGGCGCGGCTGATCCCGGTGGCGGCACCGGACGATGCGGTCGATTGCTGCGGCACCGGCGGCGATGGCCACCACACGCTCAACGTCTCGACCGCGGTCAGCCTGGGCGTCGCCGCGGCGGGGGTGCCGGTGGCCAAGCACGGCAATCGCGCGGCGAGCAGCAAGGCGGGCGCGGCAGACACCCTCGAAGCGCTCGGGCTGGATATGGAAGCGGCCGGAAGAACCGCCGAGAAAACCCTGGCGGAGCTTGGCATTTGCTTCCTGTTCGCCAAGAATCATCATCCCGCGATGGCGCGCATTCAGCCGATCCGCCAGCGGCTGGGGAGGCGGACGATCTTCAATCTGATGGGCCCGCTGTCGAACCCCGCCGGCGTGCGGCGCCAGTTGATCGGCATCGCCCGGCCAGCTTACGTGCCGATCTACGCCGAAGCGAAGGCCCGGCTCGGCACCGAGCGGACGCTGATCGTCTCGGGCGACGAGGGGCTGGACGAGTTGAGTCTCGCCGGGGGCAACGAAGTTGCCGACGTCCAGGGGCATGAATGGGAGCTGCGCCGCGCGCGGGCGTCGCAGGCCGGGCTGCCGAGCGCGCCGATCGAGGCGATCCGCGGCGGCGACGCGGCGCATAACGCCAAGGCGCTCAAGGCCCTGCTGATGGGCGCGCCCGGCCCCTATCGCGACGCGGTGCTGTTCAATGCCGGCGCCGTGCTGATGATCGCCGGCAAGGGCGAAAGCTACGCGCACGGGGCGGCGCTCGCCGCCGAAGCGCTCGATTCGGGCCGCGCCGAAGCGCTGCTGGCGCGCTGGATCGAGCTCGCCCGGTGAACCGGCTGGAGGAAATCTGCGCTACCAAGCGAGCCGAGGTCGCCGCCCGGCAGACAAGCGCCACCATCGGTGACCTGGACCGTGCGGCCCGCGGGCAGACCGCGCCGCGAGGTTTCCGCGCGGCGCTGGAGGCAAAGGCGCGCGACGGGTTCGCGCTGATCGCCGAGATCAAGAAAGCATCGCCAAGTAAGGGGTTGATCCGCGCGGATTTTCGCCCGGCCGAGCACGCTGTCGCCTATACGCGCGGGGGCGCGGCCTGCCTGTCGGTGCTGACCGACGCCCCCTTTTTCCAGGGTCACGAGGATTTCCTCGCCGACGCGCGCCGGGCCTGCCCGCTGCCGGTCTTGCGCAAGGACTTCATGGTCGATCCCTGGCAGGTGGCCGAGGCGCGCGCGATCGGCGCGGACGCGATCCTAATCATCGTCGCGGCGCTGGACGATGGAGCGATGGCGGAGATCGAGGCGGCCGCGACCGAGCGCGGGATGGACGTGTTGGTCGAGGTCCACGACGAGGCCGAACTGGAGCGCGCGGCGCGGCTCGAGTCACGGCTGATCGGCATTAACAACCGCGATCTCAAGACCTTCCGGACCGATCTTGCAACGACCGAGCGGCTTGCCCCGCTCGCACCGCAAGGGGCCCTGCTGGTCGGCGAAAGCGGCATCGCCACGCGTGCCGATTGCTGGCGCCTGGCGAGAGCGGGGGTGCGCGCCTTTCTCGTCGGGGAGAGCCTCATGCGGGAACCCGATATCGAGCAGGCCACTCGCAGGATGCTCGCCCCATGACGGGTCTGACGCACCTCGACGAGCACGGCGCGGCGCGTATGGTCGATGTCGGCGGCAAGCGCGAGACTGCCCGGTCGGCCATCGCCGCGGGGAAGATCCGCATGAGCGAGGAGGCACTCGCCGCCGTGCGCGAGGGCGGTGGGCCGAAGGGAGACGTCCTCGCCGCCGCCCGGATAGCCGGGATCATGGCGGCCAAGAAGACGGCCGAGCTCATTCCCTTGTGCCACCCGCTGGCGCTGGATTCGGTGACCCTCGACTTCACCTTCGTAGAAGGCGGCATCGAGGTCCGGGCACGGGCCACGCTCACCGGACGCACCGGGGTCGAAATGGAAGCGATGACAGCGTGTTCGATCGCGCTCCTGACGATCTATGACATGGTCAAGGGGCTCGACAAGGCCGTCGCGATCGAAGAGATCCGCCTGCTCGAGAAAAGCGGCGGGAAGTCGGGCGAGTGGCGCGCCCGGTCCTAGTCGCGGAACGGGTTGACTATCGCTCCCCTGTTGCCTAATTGTTCCACGTTCGTTCCCCACCGGAACGTCGTGGGAGAAGCAATCGTGCTCACCGCCAAGCAACGCGAACTGCTGCAATTCATTACCGTGCGCCTCGAAGAAAACGGCATCTCCCCGTCGTTCGAGGAGATGAAGGAGGCGCTCGACCTGCGCAGCAAGTCGGGCGTGCACCGACTGATCTCGGCGCTGGAGGAGCGGGGCTTCATCCGCCGGTTGGCCAACCGCGCCCGCGCGCTCGAGGTCATCCGCCAGCCCGAGGACTCGGTGGCGGCGCCGCGCGCCCGAGCCAACGACAACGTCGTGCCGTTCCGAGCGCCGAGCGCTCCGCCTCCGCCGGCGTCCAACGATATCGTCGAGCTGCCGTTGCACGGGCGGATCGCCGCCGGCGTGCCGATCGAGGCGCTGGAGGGCCAGAGCACGCTGCCGGTGCCCGCGGCGCTGCTCGGGCCGGGCGAGCACTACGCGCTCGAGGTTTCGGGCGACTCGATGATCGAAGCCGGCATCTTCGACGGGGATTTCGCGCTGGTGAAACGGACCGACAGCGCCCGCGACGGGGAGATCGTGGTGGCGCTGGTGCGCGACGAGGAGGCTACGCTCAAGTACTTGCGGCGCGAGAACGGGTTGATCCGGCTCGATCCGGCCAATGGCGCTTATGAGCCGCAAGTCTATCGGCCGCACGAGGTCAAGGTGCAGGGAAAACTCGCCGGGCTGCTGCGCCGCTATCACTGAGCGGCGCCGCGGCCGTGCGCCAGGGATGATTGCGCTGCCGGTCGGCTACAGCAGTCAGCCGCGCTTCGCCGAGGTACAGCGCGAGCCCTCCGCTGCGTTCGAGAAAGCGCCGATCGGCCTTGAGCCAGCGCGGCCGGCAAGTCGCCGGCAGGAAGCGGTCGGCGATGACGATATCGACCCGCTCGCACGCCGCCGCCAGCGCCCGCTCCTCGATCCGCGAGCGGGTGCGCGCGACGAGCAGGTTCCAGGCCCGGTCGCCGCGTTCGAGTTCGAGCGTGCAGAAATCGCGGCTGCAGCGCGCACCCGGCCAGCGAGCGAGCGCCAGGGGCTCGCCCGCCATGCCGGCCAGCTCGAGCAGGTTGTCGCGCGCGAACTCGCCGATCCCGTCGCGCACGACGAGCAACCGCTGGCCTTCTCCGGCAATACCGACGTGGCGCCCGTCCCCGGAGATCAGCACGTCGGGCGCGGGCGTCGCTGACAACAGCGCGGTGGCCGCCGCCACCGGCACGAAGCCCAGCAGCCGCCGGCGCCCGTGCCACAGGGCGAGCCACAGCCCGCCGGCTACGAACAGCCCGAAGGTGAGCGCGCTCATCTGCGGCAGCAGCTTGACCGCGCCCGGCTGGGCGGCGGTGAAGCGCGCCAGCGCCAGCAGCAGCTCGAGCGATTGGCCCGCCAGCCACCAGACCGGACGGCCGGCGCCGGCGAGGTCGAGCACCAGGGCCAGCGCGATCAGCGGCATCGAAACGAACGTCACCAGCGGGATCGCCACAACGTTGGCGAGCGCGCCGTAGAACCCGGCGCGGTGGAAGTGAAACAGCACGATGGGGGTTAGCGCCAGCTCGATGACCACCCCGGCCAGCAGCAACATGGCCGCGCGCCGGCCGATCCGCGCGGCCCAGCGTTCTTCGCGCGGGGCGAGAAACGCCTGCACCGGACGCGCCTCGTGCAGTGCGACGATGGCGATGACGGCGGCAAAGCTCATCTGAAAGCTCGGGCCGACGAGCGCTTCGGGCACCATCAGCAGCACCGCCGCGGCGGCGACCGCGACCATTCGCATCGACAGCGCGTCGCGCCCCAGGGCCAGCGCCGCCAGCACGAGGAGCGCGCCGATGCAGCTGCGTACCGTCGGCACTTCCGCCCCGGTCAGCAGGGTATAGCCGACCCCGGCAAGCGCGCCCGCCGCGGCGGCCACCAGCGGCAGCCGCACCCGCAGCACCAGCCATGGCCATAGCGCCAGCGTGCGCAGCGCGAGGAAATAAGTCGCGGCGATCACCGCGCTGACATGGACCCCGCTGATCGACAGCAGGTGAGTGAGTCCGGCGTCGCGCATCGCCTGCTCGTCCGCCGCGGCGATGCCGCCCCGGTCGCCGCTGGCGAAGGCCGCCGCTATCGCCCCGGGCGATCCCGCCAGCCGGGTGCGGACATGCTCCGACAGCGAGCGCTGGGCTTGCGCCAGCGTGCGCCCCGGCGGGGGCGGCTCGACCAGCGTGACCGGCCCCATCGCGCTGCCCGTCGCCGCAAGTCCCATGAACCACGCCGTCCGCGCGAAGTCGTAGGCCCCGGGCACCATCGGCGGAGCGGGCGGCATGAGCCGCGCGCGCAGGCGCACCCGCGCGCCTTCGGCGACCCCCGCCCCGATCTGCTCCGGTGGCACGTTGACCCGCACTTTGCGCGCAGAGCCCAGCTCCGCGTCGCGATACGCGAGCGTCAGGCGCACGCGGCCCTCGGCCGGCTGGTTCTCGCGTTCGAGCACGCGCCCGTCGATCCATCGCACTTGCGGGCGCTCGAGCGGGGTCGCGCCCACCGCCTCGGAGCGCAGCCACACCAGCGCCAGCCCGAACGCAGCGAGCCCGCCGACCGCGACGACGGCCCGGCGCAAGTGCACCCGTCGCTCGTCCGCGCGCCACAGGGCCCCGGCAGCGATCGCTCCCAGCATCATCGCTACCAGCCAGCCGAACCACGCGATCGGCCCGGGCAGCACGAACCAGGCGGCGATCCCGCCGGCAAGGGCGATGGTCAGCCAGGGTCCACGGTCGAAGCCCGAGGACGCCAGGAACGCCTCCGCGCAATCCGCGAGGCTGGACAACCGCAGCGCCTTGGGCCAAGGCCGCTGCGCTGCAGCATCAGCCGCCGGCCCGCCCCCTTCCATGGGCACCGTCGGCGCTGCGTTGGTTGCCATGAAACCATTGGATAGGGACGGAAATTCGGATGGCAAGCGATAGCGCAAGTGTGGTCACACGCTTCGCCCCGTCGCCCACCGGATTCCTCCATATCGGCAACGCCCGGACCGGGCTTTTCTCGTGGCTCTACGCTCGTCACCACGGCGGGCGGGCACTGCTGCGGATCGAAGATACCGACAAGGCCCGCTCGACCCAGGAAGCGATCGACGTGATCCTCGACGGGCTCGCCTGGCTCGGGCTCGAATTCGACGGGCGGACTTACTACCAGTCGCAGTTCGAGGCGCGCCACGCGGAAGTCGCCCGCGAGCTGATCGAGCGCGGCGCGGCCTATCGCTGCTACCTCAGCCCCGAGGAGCTGAGCGCGCGGCGCGACCGGGCCCGCGAAGAGCGGCGGGCGTTCCGCATCGAGAGCGAATGGCGCGATCGGGGCGAGGCCGACTGGCCCGCCGAACAGCCCTACGTCGTGCGAATCAAGGCGCCGAGCGAGGGGGAGACGGTCATCGACGACCGGGTCCAGGGCCGGGTGGCCGTGCGCAACGAGGAACTCGACGACTTCGTCCTGCTGCGCTCCGACGGGTCGCCGACCTACATGCTCGCGGTGGTCGTCGACGATCACGACATGGGGGTGACGCACATCGTGCGCGGCGACGATCACCTCAACAACGCCTTCCGCCAGTTGGCGATCATCCGCGCGATGGGCTGGCCGGAACCGGTCTATGCACACGTTCCGCTGATCCACGGCGCGGACGGCGCCAAGCTGTCGAAGCGCCACGGGGCGCTCGGGGTGCACGATTACCGCGACATGGGCATCTTGCCGGAGGCGCTGTTCAACTATCTGCTGCGGCTCGGTTGGGGCCACGGCGATGTCGAGGAAGTCACCCGCGAGCAAGCCATCGAGCTGTTTGATCTCGACGGGGTGGGCCGCAGCCCGAGCCGGTTCGATCTCAAGAAGCTGCTGAACCTCAACGGCCACTATCTCCGCCGGGCGGAGGACGCGCGCCTCGCCGAGCTGGTTGCCGAGCGCATCGGCCCGCAGGCGGACCTCGCCCTGCTCACGCAGGCCATGCCCCAGCTCAAGCTGCGTGCCAAAGACCTGATCGAACTCGCTGAAGGCGCGGCGTTTCTGTTCAAGCAGCGCCCGCTGGAACTCGACGAAAAGGCCGCGGCGCTGATCACGCCGGAGACCCGCATCCTGCTGACGGAGATCGTCGCCCGGTTGAGCGGAGAAATCGAGTGGAGCGCCGCCGCGCTCGAGGAACGTCTCAAGGCTCTGGCGGAAGAACTCGGGCTGGGCCTGGGCAAGCTGGCGCAGCCGATGCGCGCCGCCCTGACGGGGACTACTGTCTCCCCCGGCATATTCGACGTCCTGACCCTGCTCGGCCGAGAAGAGTCGCTGGCGCGGCTCGGCGCGCTTGCGGCCCCGGCCGACGCCGACCATACTGTTTAAGGAGACCACCATGGCCGACAAAGCGGCGACGCTCATCCTGGACGACAAGCGCATCGATCTGCCGGTGATCGAGGGCAGCGTCGGCCCCGACGTGATCGATATTCGCAAGCTCTACGGCCAGACCGGGGTGTTCACCTACGATCCCGGGTACAAGTCGACCGGCAGTTGCGAGAGCGCGCTCACCTATATCGACGGCGACGAAGGGGTGCTGCTCCATCGCGGGTATCCGATCGGCCAGCTCGCCGAGCAGTCGAGCTTCATGGAAGTCAGCTACCTGCTACTCAACGGCGAGCTTCCCTCGAAGGCCGAGCTCGACGAGTTCACCTACACGATAAGCCGGCACACGATGCTGCATGAGCAGCTGGCGACATTTTACCGCGGGTTCCGCCGCGATGCGCACCCGATGGCGATCATGTGCGGGGTGGTCGGTGCGCTCAGCGCGTTCTATCACGACAGCACCGACATCTCGGACCCGCAGCAGCGGCGCATCGCCAGCCACCGGCTGATCGCCAAGATGCCGACCATCGCGGCGATGGCCTACAAGTACTCGGTCGGGCAGCCGTTCCAGTATCCGGACAACGCGCTGAGCTACACCGGCAACTTCCTGCGGATGACCTTCGGGGTTCCGGCCGAGAAGTACGAGGTCAATCCCGTCGTCGAAAAAGCGCTCGACCGAATCTTCATCCTCCATGCCGATCACGAGCAAAACGCCTCG
>JBGSBH010000052.1:0-12810 GCA_041730635.1 Cypionkella sp. | reverse complement strand
GCGCTTCGTAGCCGACGAAGGCGCCGGCGAGGCCCAGCGCGATGCCGAGCGCGCCGAGTGGCTTCAACCTGGCGGCGCTCATTTCACGTCTCCTTCGCCGGGCTGGCCGAGCTCGAAATCGCTCACCGGCCGCCGCTTGCGGTCGGTGGCGTCGAACAGCAGCGCGCCGTCGATCCACACTTTCTCGGGCCGCGAGTAGACCGACAGCGGATCGCCGTTCCACAGCACCACGTCGGCCATCTTGCCCGGCGCGAGGCTGCCGGTCTTCTCGCCGATCCCCATCGCGGTGGCGGGATTGAGGGTCAGCCAGCGGATCACCTCGGCATCGGGGATGTCGATCCCCGCGCGGCGCCCGGCGGCCTGCGCCTTGGCCGCTTCCTGGTTCAGCCGCTGGATGCCGTTCTCGTCGTCCGAATGGATGACCACGCAAGCGCCGGCGTTGTGGAGGTAGGCGGCATTCTCGGGAATGCCGTCGTAGCTTTCCATCTTGAAGCCGTACCAGTCCGCCCAGATCGCCGAGCAGACGCCATTCGCCTTCAGCAGGTCGGCGATCTTGTAGCTTTCGACCGCGTGGTGAAACGCGGCGACCTTGTAGCCCATCTCCTTGGCCATATCGAGCACGAGGGCCATCTCGTCGGCGCGGTAGCAGTGGTTCTGGATCAGAATCTCGCCGTCGAGCACGCCGGCGAGCGTTTCCTTGGCGAGGTCGCGCTCCTTGCGCCCGTCGGCGATGTACTTCTTCGCGCCCAGCCAGGTCTGCCGGTTGACCGCCATGTTGCCCATCCGGGTCGACGGCATCCGCCCCTTGCCGCCGTAGACGCGCTTCGGATTCTCGCCGCAGGCCATCTTCATGCCGTAGGGCGCGCCCGGGAACTTCATCCCCTGCAGCGTGCGGGCGGGCACGTTCTTGAGCGTGACCGAGCGCCCGCCCATCAGGTTCGCCGAGCCGGGCAGGATCTGCAATGCGGTGACCCCGCCGTTGGCCAGCGCACGGCTGAAGCCCGGGTCCTGGGGCCACACCGAATGCTCGGCCCAGACTTCGGGCGTGGTCGGATCGGTCGCCTCGTTGCCGTCCGAGTGCGCCTGCACCGACGGCGAAGGATAGTCGCCGAGGTGCGAGTGGATGTCGATGATCCCGGGGGTGACGAACTTGCCGGTGCCGTCGATGCGGGTGTAGCCCGCCGGGATCGCGAGGTTTGCGCCGCCGATGCCGACCACCTTGCCGTCGGCGAACAGCACCGTGCCGTTCTCGATCCGCCCGCCCGCGCCGTCGTAGACCGTCGCCCCGACGAGCGCGGTGGGCGCGCCCGGGTAGGGCTTGTAGGTGGACGGGTAGGGGTTCTTGTCGATCGCCGCGGCGGCGGGTTTCGCCTTATCATCCCTGGTCGTGCCGGTGGTGGCGCAGGCGGCCAGCGCGAGCGCCCCCGCCAGCAATGGCAATGTCGATAGAGGCTTCATCTGGCTCCCCGTGCCCGGGCCCCGAACGGACCGGACGATGCGTGCGGCTGACGCCCAGCCGCCGGCGAAATCATGTGACCTTCGGCAGGATAAGCCGTTGGCAGACGGCCGAAAAACGAAAGAACGCGCACCTGCCGGTTGTGACCATCGCGAATCGACCCTCGCCCGCCCCTGCGGCTCTCCATGCGCGCACCATCGCGATGACGGCCGGTGTAGGGAAGCGAAAAAGCCAGGCAGGGGCGCCGACATCGCGGCCGGCGCCCCAACCTGGCGGTTACTGCGGCCGGGTGGCGGGATGGATGCCGGCGCCCTCGGGTTCGCGCGGGCCCTGCGACTGGCCGAGCAGATCGTCGCCGACATCGTCGTCGCGCAGCGTGTCGAGGTGCATCAGCCGCTTGATCAGCGGGCTGATCACGAGGACGAACACGCCGACCCCGATCGCCACCCAGCCGACGGTCGAATAGACGTCGAGCACCACCTGCTTGCCGGCTTCCTCGCCCACCGCCTCGGCGCCGGTGGCTGCCGCGATCAGGCCGGCGGCGAAGTTGCCGGTGGCCGAGGCGAAGAACCACACGCCCATGATCAGCGAGGCCATGTGCGCCGGCGCCAGCCGGTTCATCGCGCTGAGGCCGACGGGCGAAAGGCACAGCTCGCCGGTGGTGTGCAGCAGGTAGATCAGGAAGATGAAGATCACCGGCGTCGGCACGTCGATGCCGACCGAGCGGGCGCCCCACACCAGCACCAGGAAGCCGAGCCCGACCTGGACCACGCCGAGGCCGAACTTGAACGGGGTCGACGGCTCCATCCCCTTGCGCCCGAGCAGCGTCCACAGCGTGGCGAACACCGGCGCGAGCAGGATGATGTAGATCGCATTGATCGACTGGAACACCGAAGCCGGCACCCCGCCGCGATCGACATGGCGGTCGGTGAACAGGTTGAGGCTCGATCCGGCCTGCTCGAACAGCGCCCAGAACACGATCGAGGTGATGATCAGGAACAGTGCGGCGAAGATCCGGTCGCGCTCGTCGGGCTGCAGCTTGGTGACCGCGGTGCCGATCACGTAGAGCACCAGCGCGCCGCCGAACCCGCCGAGCAGCCAGCCGACCACCGCCTGGTTCTGCACCAGCACCCAGCACAATGCGACGAGGGCGAGGCCGACGCCGTACATCGTCCACTCGCGGCCCTTGGCGAGCGGCGCCGGCGGCTCGCCGCGCCCGAGCAGCAGCGGGCGGCCCCAGACGAACACCGCGAGACCCGCGAGCATGCCGACGCCGGCGAGCCCGAAGCCGTAGGCCCAGCCGTAGGTCTCGCCGATGTAGCCGCAGAGCAGCGAGCCGAGCGCCGCGCCAAGGTTAATCCCCATGTAGAAGATCGTGTAGGCGCCGTCGCGCCGCACGTCGGTGCGCGGATAGAGCTGGCCGACGATCACCGAGATGTTCGCCTTGAGGAAGCCCGAGCCGACGATGATCAGCGCCAGCGCGAGCCAGAACACGTTGATCACCGGATTGTCGGTATGGCCGGCCCCGGCGTCGCCTTCGAACGCCATGAAGAAGTGGCCGAGGGTCAGCAGTACCGCGCCGAACAGCACCGCCTTGCGTTGCCCGAGGTAGCGGTCCGCGAGATAGCCGCCGACCACCGGGGTGATATAGACCAGCGCGGTGTACGCACCGTAGATGATCCCCGCTTCGCTGTCCGAATAGAGCCAGTGCTTGGTCAGGTAGAAGATCAGCAGCGCGCGCATGCCGTAGTAGGAGAACCGCTCCCACATCTCGGCGAAGAAGAGCATGAACAAGCCCTTCGGATGCCCGAGGAACGTGCCGGCGGAATCGCCGTGCGGAAGCTGCTGCTGCGTGGTCGCCATATGCGGATATGCCCTCTTCAACCCTGGCGGGGCCGGTCTGGCGCCGTTCCCGCGTCTTGCAAACGCCGCGCACCCTAGCGTCGGCCACGCGCATGTGAAGCCATTGTTTCAGCGGTAACCGGCTGAACCGGAGCTGGCCGGGAACTTGACGCGACCCGCTGTATTATGTCACTGAAGCACTTCGCATGTCGTCCGCCGCCAACCGTCCGGTCTATCTCCGCCTGCGCGACCTGATCGCCGCGGCCATCATCGACGGGCGCTATCCCGAGGGCGAGATGCTTCCCTCGGTCCGTGCCTTCGCCGCCGAGCAGGGTGCCAACCCGCTCACCGTCGCCAAGGCCTACCAGCAGTTCCAGGTGGACGGGCTGGTCGAGGTCCAGCGCGGGGTCGGCATGTACGTCGCGCGCGGCGCGGCCGAGCGACTGAAGCGGGTCGAACGGGCGCGGTTCGTCGACCACGAGTGGCCCGAGATTGCCGCGCGGATCGCCCGGCTCGGGATCGACCCGGCCGAGCTGCTCGAACGGGTCTAGCGGCGCGCGGCGGCGCACAACGAATATTGCGCTCCGTCCTTCGCTCTGGCACCGTCCGTGCGGGCCGGGCGCGGGCGCACGCGGGAGAACTGCCGAGTGATCAGATCCGAACTGTTGCAGGCGATCGCCAAGGAGAACCCCGACCTGCGCGCCGAGGAGGTCGAGCAGGTGGTCGACATCTTCTTCGACGAGATCGCCAAGCGCCTCGCCGAAGGCGGCCGGGTGGAACTGCGCGGGTTCGGGGCCTTCTCCACCCGCGAGCGCGGCGCGCGCAAGGGGCGCAACCCGCGCACCGGCGAAACGGTCGACGTGCCGGCGAAGAAAGTGCCCTATTTCAAGCCGGGCAAGGAAATGCGCAAATCCTTGAACGAAGCGTGAGCGGGCGAGGCTTCCCAAGCCGGGAGAGCCCGCGCTAAAGCGCCGGCCGCACCGGCGGGTGTGGCGGAATGGTAGACGCCGGGGACTTAAAATCCCCTGAGCCTTGCTCGTGCGGGTTCGAGTCCCGCCACCCGCACCATCCGGGCGCGCGGGCACCGCGATAACTCCGTATTTACCCGTACCTCCCTACTTGCACGGTCTAGACCGATCGCGGTGTAGTTTGGCTCTGCGGCCTGGGGTGCCGCGGAAGCGGGGTGCGGGATGGAGCAGGGGCGTATCGGGGTATCGCCGGCGATCGACGGCGCGCCGGGCGAGGAACGCGCCGCGCCGCGCTTCACGCTGCTGATCCGCGCCGCCAAGCTGATCGCCCGCGAAGGCGAATTCGTCGCCGTGATCCGCGACGTGTCCGAAAGCGGCATCTCGCTGCGCGGGTTTCACCGGCTCCCGGCCGGGGCACCGCTTGCGCTCGAACTGCAGACCGGCGAGCGCCATGCGCTCGAAATGGTGTGGGAGCGCGGGTTCGAGGCGGGCTTCCGCTTCACCGGTCCGGTCGACATCGTCCGCCTGATCGCCGAGGCCGGGCGCTATCCCAAACGGCAGCTGCGGCTGAACCTCGGCTTCGCGGTCGAGCTCGCGCTGCTCGGCCGGCGCGCGCGCGCCAGCGTGGTCAACATTTCGCAGCAGGGCGCACGGATCGCCAGCGACGAACTGCTCGCGATCGCCCAGCCGCTCAGGATCGTTTCCGACACTTTCCCCGAGGTGCGCGCCCGGGTCCGCTGGCGCAAGGACGGGGAGTACGGGGTCGCGTTCGACGATACCTTCAGCCTCGCGCAACTGGCGCAGTTCGCCTGCGCGCTGCAGGCCCCCGAGCTGATCGCCGATGCCGGCGGCGCGCGTTCGCTTCGCGGCTGACTTTCCGCCGCCGCGTTTACTCCCCGGTAACCAGTTTCCTTCATTCCCGCCCAAGCGATTGGGGGAACGAATGAACAGCCATACCACTGAGATGACGGTCGATGTCGCGATCGTCGGCGCCGGCCCCGCGGGCCTCACCGCGGGCTACCTGCTGACCAAGGCCGGCAAGACCGTGGCGATCATCGAAAAGGACGCGACGTATGTCGGCGGGATCAGCCGCACCGTCGAGCACGAGGGCTACCGGTTCGACATCGGCGGGCACCGGTTCTTCTCCAAGCGCCAGGCGGTGGTCGACCTGTGGAACGAGATCCTGCCCGACGACTTCATCCAGCGCCCGCGGATGAGCCGCATCTATTACGAGGGCAAGTTCTACAGCTATCCGCTGCGCGCGTTCGAGGCGCTCGGCAACCTCGGCCTGTGGCGCTCGACCGTCTGCATGGCGAGCTTCGCCTGGTCGCAGCTGTTCCCGATCAAGGACATCAGGAGCTTCGAGGACTGGACCAGCAACCAGTTCGGCAAGAAGCTCTACTCGATCTTCTTCAAGACCTACACCGAGAAGGTGTGGGGGATGCCGTGCAACGAGATGAGCGCCGACTGGGCCGCGCAGCGGATCAAGGGCCTGTCGCTGTGGGGCGCGGTGACCGACGGCCTCAAGCGCAGCCTCGGCCTCAACAAGCGGCCGAACGACGGGCAGGAAGTCAAGACCCTGCTCGAGACCTTCCGTTATCCGCGGCTCGGGCCCGGCATGATGTGGGACGCTGCGCGCGACAAGATCCTCGCCACCGGCAACGGCGAGGTGCTGATGGGCCATTCGCTGAAGCAGCTTGCGGCCAGTCCCGACGGCGGCTGGCGCGTGGCGGCCGAAGGGCCCGCGGGCGAAGTGGTGATCAGGGCGGCGCACGCGATCAGCAGCGCTCCGATGCGCGAGCTCGCCGCGCGCCTCCACCCGCTGCCCGACACGACGCCCCACGCCAGCGAGCTGAAGTACCGCGACTTCCTCACCGTCGCGCTCAAGATCAGGTCCGAAGACCTGTTCCCCGACAACTGGATCTACATCCACGACAGCAAAGTGAAGGTCGGCCGGGTGCAGAACTTCCGCTCGTGGAGCCCCGAGATGGTGCCCGATCCGAGCGTCGCCTGCGTGGGGCTCGAGTACTTCTGCTTCGAGGGCGACGGCCTGTGGTCGATGGCCGACGACGAGCTGGTCGAGCTCGCGACCCGCGAAATGCAGATCCTCGGCCTGCTGGACCCGGCGGACGTCATCGGCGGCGCGGTGGTGCGCCAGGAAAAGGCCTATCCGGTATACGACGAGGACTACGCCGCCAACGTCGCCGCGATGCGCCGGGAGCTCGAGGACAAGCATCCCACGCTGCACCTCGTCGGGCGCAACGGCATGCACCGCTACAACAACCAGGATCACGCGATGATGACCGCGATGCTGACGGTCGAGAACATCCTCGCCGGCAGCCGGGTCTACGACACCTGGTGCGTCAACGAGGACGCCGAGTACCACGAAGCCGGGGACGAGGGTCAGTTCGGGGGTGCCGACAGGGCGGTCGCCGCGCGCGAGGCGGCTTCCAAGCCGACCCCCGACCAGGCAGCCGCGCTGGCTTCGGTCCGCGAGGTGCCGGCGCGGGTCAAACCGGGCCGCAAGGCGGCCTGATGCGCCGGCGCCGCGCCATCCGTTGGCCAATCCTTAACCGATCGCGGCGCACACCCTGCCGATCCGCCACACGCGTCGCCGGTCGGGGAGTCACGCCATGATCGCCAGGGTCATCAGGATCGCCGACCTGCGCATCGTGCGTTACGGGCTCGCCAGCGTCGGCGCGCTGGCGGTGGACCTTGGCAGCTTTCTCGCGCTGCTGGCGGTCGGGGCGCCGGCGGCGGCATCCTCGGCGCTCGGCTACGCCTTCGGCATCGCCGCTCACTGGCTGCTGTCGAGCCGCGCGGTGTTCGCCGATTCCGTCGCCGAGCGCGGCGCGGCGCGGACCCGGCAGAAGGCGCTGTTCGTGGTCTCGGCGATGATCGGGCTCGGCCTCACCACCGCGATCGTCGGGCTCGCCGATCTCGGCGGCGCCGACCCCCGGCGCGCCAAGCTGGCCGCGATCGCCGTCAGCTTCGCGGTTACCTGGATGCTGCGGAACAGGGTCGTGTTCCGCGCCGCGAGCGCGGCGTGACCTTGTTCGTCGAACGGCGGCGCCCGGCGTTGACGCCGGACCTCCTCGTGCGCGTCGCGCTCGCCTGGGCGATGATCTGCGCGCTGCTGCTGGTGACCACCCTTTCGGCCATGATCGGGCAGCGCTTTCCCGACCCCGACGATACGCTCCGTCTGGTCCAGGTGCGCGACCTGCTCGCCGGCCAGGGCTGGTTCGACCTCGCCCAGCATCGCGCCGGAGCGACGCCGATGCACTGGTCGCGGTTGGTGGACCTGCCGATCGCCGCGGTGATCCTGGCGGTCGGCACGTTCGCCAGCGCGCCGGCCGCGGAAATGACCGCGCTGATCGTGGTGCCGTTGTTGACGCTGTTCGCCTGCCTGTTCCTCGTCGGCCGGGTCGCGTGGCGCATCCTCGGCGACGAGCTGGCGGTGTTCGCCTGCCTCAGCTTCGCGTTCTGCGTGCCGGTGATCGAGCAGTTGCGCCCGATGCGGATCGATCACCACGGCTGGCAGATCGCCGCGGTACTGCTGGCGCTCAACGGCCTGATGGCCCGCTCGCCGCGCGCGGGCGGGTGGCTGGTGGGCGGCGGCCTCGCGCTGGCGCTGGCGATCTCGCTCGAAGGGCTGCCGATCGCGGCGGTATTCATGGGCGTGCTGGCGCTGCGCTGGCTCCGCTCGCGCGCGGACCGGCAATGGCTGGTCAGCGCGATGCAGTCGCTCGCGCTGGTCTCGCTGGCGCTCCACGGCGCCACCCGCGGGCTCGACCTCGCGGCGAATTGCGATGCCGTCGGCCCGGTCCACCTGGCGATGTTCGCCGGGGGCGCGGTGGTGCTGACGATCACCGCGGCGCGGGAGCCGCGGCCGCGCGGTGCCGCGCTCACCGGCTTCGCGCTCGCCGCGGGCGGCGCGCTGGGGATTCTGCTGCTGGCCACCCCGCAGTGCGCGAACGGCGCGTTCGCCGCGCTCGATCCGCTGTCGCGCGCGATGTGGTACGACCGGATCCGCGAAGGGATGCCGATCTGGCAACAGAGCCTGCCGGTCGTGCTGCAGACGCTGCTGCCGCCGGTGATCGCGCTTGCCGCCACCTTCCGCCTCGCCGGGCGCGCCAGCGGCTGGCTGCGCTGCTGGTGGATCGACTACGCGATCCTGCTCGGGGCGGCGCTGGCGGTCAGCGTTTTCGTGGCGCGGGCCGGCGCGGTCGCGGGGGCGCTCGCCGCCATCCCGCTCGGCTGGCAGTTGCGCGAATGGCTGCGCGGCGCGCGCCATCTCAAGCGTCCGCTGAAGAAAGCGATGATCTACGGCGGCATTTCCGTGGCGCTGGTGCCCGCCGCGCCGGCATTGCTGCTGGTCAGCGCGGTGCCCGGGCAGGCACAGCTGAGCTCGGGCAACGGCCGTCCGCCGCCGCCGGGCCGATGCGGGCTGTCCTCGCGCCCGGTCACCCTGGCGGCGCTGCCCGCGGGAACCGTGCTGGCCCCGCTCGACGTCGCGCCGCAGATCCTGCTCGCCACCCGGCACTCGGTACTGGCCACCGGCCACCACCGGGCGCCGCGAATGGCGGCGGTGATTGCCGCCTTCCTCGCTCCGCCGGCAGAGGCGCGCGCGATCGCGCTGCGCAACGGGGTCGATTACGTCGCGCTCTGCCCCGACGTGGCCGAACCGCAGAACTACGCGCACGATGCCCCCCGGGGCCTTTCCGCCCGCCTGCTCGCCGGCGATCCGCCGGCCTGGCTGGAGCCGGTGCCGCGGCGCGGCGACGATGGCTGGCAGGTCTGGCGAATGCGACCGGCCGGATAGGCCCGCCAGCCCGCTCGTCGGGGCCTGCGGGGCGCCGGTCGAGCGCGCGATTGCCCTCCCCCGGCAGCGGGTCTATGGCCCGCAAGTGAGCCAACCCTGGCTTGCGCGTAGTGACTTGTGCGCGTAACACACTCGCCGGGTCGGCAGGGCACAGACAAATGAATTACGAGACCAGGCTCGACGTCGAGGAAGCGACCCGGCTGGATGGCAGCGGGCGCGACACGACGGTGATCGTCGAGGACAGGGTCGAGCCGCGGCGCCGCCGGTGGGGCCTGTGGGCGATCGTTGCCGCGGTGCTGCTGATCGGCGGGCTGTACCTGATGTCGGGCGGCAAGGAAGAAGTGCCGCTCGCCGCCGGCGGGCCCGGCCAGGCACCCGCGGTGACGGTGGTCGCGCCCGGCCGCACCACGGTCGAGGGCACGATCGAGACCACCGGCACGCTCGCCGCGCGCCGCGAACTGCCGGTCGGCTCGGTCGGCGAAGGCGGGCGGGTGGTCGCGGTCGCCGTCGACGAAGGCGACTGGGTCCGCCCCGGCCAGCTGCTGGTGTCGATCGACCGTTCGGTCCAGGAACAGCAGATCGGCGGCGCGCGGGCGCAAATCGGGGTGGCACAGGCCGATCTCAACCTCGCGCAGGCGAACCTAGACCGCGCATTGAAGCTGGTCGACCGCGGGTTCATCTCCAAGGCCGACGTCGACCGGCTGACCGCCACGCGCGATGCGGCCCGGGCCCGGGTCAACGTCGCCCGCGCGACGCTGGGCGAGCTGCAGGCGCGCACCGCGCGGCTCAACATCTACGCGCCGGCGGGCGGGCTGATCCTCACCCGCAACGTCGAGCCCGGGCAGACGGTAGGCGGCGGAGGCACCCCGCTGTTCACCATCGCGCAGGGCGGCGAGCTCGAGCTGCGCGCCCGGCTGGGCGAGGAGGATCTCGCCGCGATCAACGTCGGCGCCAGCGCCACGGTGACCCCGGTCAGCAGCGCGAAGAGCTTCACCGGGCAGGTGTGGCAGATCTCGCCGACGATCGACCAGGCGACCCGCCAGGGCGAAGCGCGCATCGCGCTCGCCTACGCGCCCGAGCTGAAGCCCGGCGGGTTCGCCTCGGCCAAGCTCGCCAGCGGCACGGTGGTCGCGCCGCTGCTGCCCGAATCCGCGATCCAGAGCGGCGACGAGGGCAGCTACGTCTACATCGTCGACCGCCAGAACAAGGTACAGCGGCGCAAGGTCGAGACCGGCATGGTGACCGATCGCGGGATCGTCATCCGCAGCGGCCTTAGCGGCAGCGAGCGGGTGGTGCTGCGCGCCGGCGGGTTCCTCAATCCCGGCGACACGGTCAAGCCGGTGCGCGCCGCGAAATAGGCGCCGGTCCGATGAACTTCCGCAACATCTCCGCCTGGTCGATCCGCAACCCGATCGTCCCGCTCGTGCTGTTCATCGGCCTGATGATCGCCGGGCTGATGAGCTTTTCGGGAATGAAGGTCCAGGACAACCCGGACATCGAATTCCCGATGGTGATCGTGGTGATCGCCCAGCCCGGCGCCGCCCCGACCGAGATCGAGAACCAGATCACCCAGCGGGTCGAGGCCGCGATCCAGGGGGTCGAGGGGGTCGAGAACATGAACTCGACCGCCAGCGAGGGCTCCTCGCAGACGATGATCGAGTTCGAGATCGGGACCGACATCAGCCAGGCGGTCAACGAGGTGAAGGCCGCGGTCGACCAGGCGCGCGGCGAGCTCCCCGACGGGATCCTCGAGCCGCAAGTGTTCCGCGCGCAGACTTCGTCGGAGCCGATCGCGTTCTTCGCGGTCAGCGCGCCCGACATGACGCTCGAGCAGCTGTCCTATTTCGTCGACGATACCGTCTCCAAGCGGCTGCTCGGGATCGAGGGCATGGCCGAGGTCGGCCGCGGCGGCGGGGTCAACCGCGAGATCGTGGTCACGCTCGATCCGGCGCGGATGCAGTCGCTCGGCGTCACCGCCAGCCAGATCAACGGCGCGCTGCGCCAGGTCAACGTCGACGCCGCCGGCGGCATCGCCGAGATCGCCGGCTCGCGCCAGTCGGTCCGCGTGCTCGGCAACGCCGACACCGCCTACGATCTCAGCCAGGCGCAGATCGCGCTCGGCGGCGGGCGCACGGTCAAGCTGACCGACGTCGCGACGGTGCGCGATGCCTACGGCGAGGTCCGATCGATCGGCAAGATCGACGGGCGCGGGGTGGTCACTTTCTCGATCACCCGCGCGCGCGGCGAATCCGACGTCTCGGTATACGACGCGGCGGTCGAGGAACTGCTCGCGCTCGAGAAGGAAAATCCCGGGGTCAAGTTCACCCGCCTGGGCACCTCGGTCGATTATACCAAGGGCCAGTACGAAAGCTCGATGGCGGCGATGATAGAAGGCGCGCTGCTGGCGATCGTGGTGGTGTTCTTCTTCCTGCGCGACTGGCGTGCCACCCTGGTCGCGGCGCTGGCGATCCCGCTCTCGGCGATCCCGACCTTCTGGTTCATGGATCTGATGGGCTTCACGCTCAACACGCTGTCGCTGCTCGCGCTGGGACTCGTCGCGGGCGTGCTGGTGGACGACGCGATCGTCGAGATCGAGAACATCGTCCGCCACATGCGGATGGGCAAGTCGGCCTACCAGGCGAGCATCGACGCGGCCGACGAGATCGGCCTCGCGGTGGTCGCGACGACGTTCTCGATCGTCGCGGTGTTCCTCCCCGTCGGCCTGATGCCCGGCGTCTCCGGTCAGTTCTTCAAGAACTTCGGCCTCACCGTGGTGGTCTCGGTGCTGATGAGCCTCGCGGTCGCGCGGATGATCACCCCGATGGTCGCCGCGTACTTCCTCAAGGCCAAGGGCCACGCCGAGCACGCCAGCGGGCCGTGGATGGATCGCTACGAGCGGCTAATATCGGATTGCAGGAATTTTCATCAAGAATTTTCATCAATCTCTTACTTTTAAGGATTATTTGAACGCTTTTTTTATACAAGAAAATGAGAGCAGACCTATTGTTGTCAGATTATTGTATCTTTTAACCTATTGGGTTGAAGGAACCGTTGATTTTAGAACAGTCTGTATGATTGGCAATTTAGAGATGTTAACTTTTCTTTATATTTTATGGTTGGCATTCAAAAAATCAGGTATTTCTCTTTGGTATTTCATTCCAATTCCGTTTATCACTTTAAATTTTGCCCCTTATTATACATTTCTTTTTTCTTACGAGACCTACTTTTACGTGTCGTCATTTTTTATTCCAATTGCTATTTTTTATACAGCTACTTTACAAAAATCAACCGTTAGTCCTTATCTCTTAACATTGCTTTGTTTAGGAGTAGGAAGTGTAACAAGCCTCGTAACGCTACTTTTAATTATTCTAAGGCTTCTCGAAAAAAAATATGTCGAAGCATTACTTTTTGGTCTTATACTCTTCATTTCATTCTTAGTAATACCTAAAGAAGGAGTAGGAAAAGATACAGGAACAATATTAGAAATTATCCATAATTGGAAATCATTATCCCTATTAGTGTTTGCATTTATAGGAAATTTCTTTTCCATTTTTGTAAAAAATGGAACGATGATAATCGGTGTAGGTATCCTTGTTTTTTGTATGACGAGTATGGCTATTGTTTCGAGTTTGAAATGGAAAAATACCTATCATCGTTTTTTAAGTACTAGTTTTTTGTTTTTTTTAATGATGTTCTTCTTTAATTGTGTTAGAAGATGGAGA
>JBGSBH010000051.1:0-12837 GCA_041730635.1 Cypionkella sp. | reverse complement strand
AGAAGGGCTATGGAGCGTTAAATAACATTTTCTGCTGGAAAGAGAGGTGGTTTCCCAGGATGATCGGCGAGCACGTCGACTACAACGACGGGCTCGTGCTGCCGATGCCGGTGCGCCACGGCACCGCGGTCGCGTGGCGCCGGACAGCCGGCGGGCAAGCCGCCGCCTGGGCCGCCGACTTCGACGCGAGCGATCGGTTCGCCCTTGCCGACCCCGGTCGCCCGCCCTCGACCGACTGGCGCGCCTACGTGCGCGGGATGGCGGCGTACGCCCCGGCTCGCCCGGCGGGCGGGGTGGAAATGGCGATCGCCGGCGATCTTGCGCGGGAGGCGGGGCTGTCCTCTTCGGCCTCGCTATGCGTCGCGATCGGTCGCGCGCTCGCCGAAGCGGCCGGCGTGCAGCCCGATCCCACCACGCTTGCACTGGCGGCGCAGCGCACCGAGCACGACTATGCCGGGGTCGCCTGCGGGATAATGGATCAGATGGCGGGCGCCGCCGGCCGGCCGGGCGCGGCGATGCTGCTCGATTGCCGCGACCTTGCTTATCGGCACGTCGCGCTTCCCGCCCGATGGGCGGTGGCGGTGGTCGCTTCGGGCGTCACCCGCGGGCTGGTGGAGGGCGAATACAACGCCCGCCGCCGGCAATGCGAGGAAGCCGCCGCGCGGCTCGGGGTCGCCAGCTTGCGCGAGGCGACGCTGGAGCAGATCGCCGCGGCGGCGCTCGGCGAACCGCTCGCCCGCAGAGCGCGCCATGTAGTGAGCGAGATTGGCCGGGTCCGGCAGGCGCTCGCGGCGATCGAGCGCGCCGACATCGCCGCGATGGCCCGCGTTCTGAGCGAGGGACACGCCTCGCTGCGCGACGATTTCGAAGTCAGCCATCCGGTCGTGGATGAGCTTGTCGAGCGATTGCAGGCCATGCTCGGACAGGCGGGCGGGGCCCGAATGACCGGGGCGGGTTTCGGCGGCTCGGTGGTGGTAGTCGGCGAAAGCGACGCGGTGCGCCGGGCGATCGGCGCCTTCCCCGAAACCGCGACGATGGTTCACGGGCCGTCGAGCGAGTAGGCGG
The DNA here is from genome assembly GCA_041730635.1 of Cypionkella sp. Classification (GTDB taxonomy): domain Bacteria; phylum Pseudomonadota; class Alphaproteobacteria; order Sphingomonadales; family Sphingomonadaceae; genus Tsuneonella. The sequence continues at coordinate 11,772 of JBGSBH010000051.1, read as the reverse complement.
CAAGGCGCAGCGACACGGTCATGCGCTCGCCCGGGGCAAGCACCCGCCAGCCGTCGGCGGGGGCTTGTGAATGGAACGCTTCGGGCAAGTGGCTGACCGGCTCGACGCAGAAGGCGGTGCCGCCGGGCGGGACGTAGACATGGGTGAACGCGAGCTCGTCACTCGGGTCGAGGATCAGCCCCAGCCGTTCGCGCGGCCATTCGATCGCAAGCGGGCCCTGCCGCCAGGCGTAGGTGGTATCGACCAGGCGCGTGCCGACGTCGGCCCCATCCCACCAATCGCGCGGGTCGGCGGCGCGCAGCAGCGTCCCGCCGGGCTGCCGTTCGGCGAGGTGCAGCCCGCGATAGAGGCTTACTCCCGAGCGCGGGAAGTAAGGATGGAAGCCGAGCCCCACCGGCATCGGCGTGTCGTCGAGGTTGGTCGCAGCCAGCCGCAGCACGGCGCCTTCGTCGCCGAGCCCCACGTCCTGCACGGTCTCGAACCGCCACGGCCACTCGCCGCGTTCGTGCCGCCAGGCGAGGCGGGCGGCATCGCCCGCGAGGCGCTCGGCCGCCCACCGATTGAGCCACCCGAAGCCGTGCAGCACCGGTTCGCCGGGCGCCTCGGGATGGTTAGGCGACAGCGCGATCGTCCTCCCGCCGCACGCGAACGCGCTCCCGGCGATGCGATTGCAGAACGGCACCAGCGGGAAGCTGGCGCTCGCCAGCACTCCGCCGCCCCGCTGTGGGCGCAGCAGATCGCGCCCGTGCCACTTCAATGCCGCGAGCGACCCGCCGCACGAAGGATCGAGCCACGCGCGGTAAGGTCCGCCAGCCAGCGCAATCGGCGGGGGGTTCATCGGGCCAGCCTAGAGCGCGCCGCCTGGCAGCGCCAGCGCGCGCCGGGCAAATCCCGTAGCGCGGGCAGGCGGAGCCCGTTAACGCCCGGGCGATGAACCTGCGCCATATCGAGGTGTTCCACGCCGTCTACGTCAACGGCTCGGTGAGCGCGGCGGCGCGGATGCTCAACGTTTCGCAGCCGTCGGTATCGAAGGTGCTGCGCCATGCCGAATCGCTGCTCGGCTTTCCGCTGTTCCATCGCACCGCGGGCCGTCTCGTCCCGACCGACGACGCGCACACGCTATTCACCGAAGTCGCCGAGATTCAGGACCGGGTGTATGCGCTGCGCGAGGCCAGCCGCAACCTCAAGCGCGGCGGCGGGGCACTGCTGCGCGTATCGGCGCTGCCCTCGATTGCGCTCGACGTGTTGCCCGCGGCGGTCGCGCAGTTCATGCGCCGCCACGCGGACAGCCGGTTCGACCTCCAGACGGTCCACCACGCCGACCTGCTGCGCAAGCTCTTCGAGCGCGAGACCGATCTCGCGATCGCCTACGAAGTGCCGCAAGGGGCCCCGCTCGGGCGCCATTGGCTGGGCGCGGGCGAGCTGGTGGTGCTATACCGCGAGGCCGACATGCCCGCCGCACCGCCGCGGATCGCGCTCGAGGACCTGGTCGGGCGGCCCCTGGTCAGCCTCGCCGGCAGCGGGCCCCTCGGCCTGCTGTTCAGCGCCGAGGTCCAGCGCCTCGGCATCGAGCTCGACGAGGTGGTCTCCGCGCGCACCTTCCACATCGCCACCGCGCTCGTGCGGATGGGAGTAGGGATGACCGTGGTCGACAACCTCACCGCCCGCGCATCCCTCGGCCCGGGCCTCGCGATGCGGCCGCTGAAGTCGCGGCTCACGTTCGACATCCACGCGATGTACCTGCAGGACCGGCCGCCGACCGCGCTTGCCACCGCTTTCCTGAAGACGCTGGCGAAGACGATCGAGGTGCTTGCGCAGCCGGCATAACCCCCCGTTATGCCGCCCGGCGCGGTTAGCGGCTCCTCTGGACAGCGCGGTGCGATTACCGATCGGCGGGTGATCGAAGCACCGTTCCTTCTCTACCTCGGCAGCAGCACCGACCCGGTCGGGATCAAGACCTCGCGCGGGCTGGCGGAGTTCCGCCGGCAAGACTGTGTCGGCGAGTTCCGGCATGACGATTGCCCGCTGACGCTCGGCCTGCCCCGGATGACGATCGCCGAGGGCGCGGCGGCCGGTGCGCGGACGCTCGTGCTGGGGATCGCCAATCCGGGCGGGACGATGGACCCGCAATTGGTCGAGGACGCACGGGCCGCGCTAGAGGCGGGGTTGCACGTCGCCTCGGGCCTGCATCAGCGGCTGCGCGACGTGCCCGAGCTGGTCGCGCTGGCGGCGCAAAACAGGCTCGACCTCATCGATGTGCGCGATCCGCCGAGCGATCTCGTGGTCGGCACCGGGCGCCCGCGCGCCGGCCGGCGGGTGCTCACGGTCGGCACGGATTGCTCGGTCGGCAAGATGTACACCGCGCTCGCGCTGACCGGTGCCCTGCAAGCGCGCGGCGAGCGGGCCGATTTCCGGGCCACCGGGCAGACCGGCATCCTCATCGCCGGCGAGGGCGTGCCGCTCGATGCGGTGGTGGCCGATTTCATCTCGGGCGCGATCGAGCGGCTGGCGCCGGCGCGCGACGACCGCGGGTGGGACGTGATCGAAGGCCAGGGCTCGCTGTTCCACCCATCGTTCGCCGGGGTATCGACCGGCCTGCTGCACGGTGCGCAGCCCGAGGCGCTGGTGCTGTGCCACGATCCCGCGCGCCTGCGGATGCGCGGGCTGCCCGAGCGCAAGCTGCCGGGACTTGCCGAATGCCTTGCCGCCAACCTGCAGGTGGCGCGGCTGACCAGCCCGGAGGTCCGGGCGGCGGGCGCCTGCCTCAACACCTCGAGCCTGTCGGAGGACGAGGCGCGCGCGCTATGCCGGCAGACCGGGCATTTGCTCGGCCTGCCGTGCACCGATCCGCACCGCTTCGGCGTCGAGCCGATCATCGACCGCCTGCTATGGCCCGAACGCTCCGCGCGCGTCACGACCGCTTCGCGCTGAGCCGGCCGTTCCGCATCTCGCGCGGGGTCAGGACCGCGGCCGAGGTGGTGACGGTCGAGCTGGCGGAGGAGGGCGCGGTCGGGCGCGGGGAAGGGGTGCCCTATCCCCGCTACGGCGAGAGCATCGCCGGCGCGCTGGCGCAGATCGAGACCGTGCGCGGCGCGATCGAGGCGGGGGCGACCCGCGCGGAGCTAATCACGCTTCTGCCGCCCGGCGCGGCCCGCAACGCGCTCGACGCCGCGCTGTGGGACCTCGAGGCGAAGCGCGCCGGCAGATCGGTCGCCGAGCTGATCGGCGCTCCCGAACCCCGCCCGGTCGCCACCGCGCTCACCGTGGTGATCGACACCCCGGCCGAGATGGCCCGCCAGGCCGCGCTGATCGCCGACGCGCCGCTCATCAAGGTCAAGGTCGACGCCGCAGACCCGGTCGCGGCGATCCGCGCGGTGCGCGCGGCCGCACCTGCTGCCGCGCTGATCGTCGATCCCAACGAGAGCTGGGACGAGGCGCTGGTGCGCGCGGCGATGCCGGTGCTCGTCGAGTGCCGGGTCGACGTGCTCGAGCAGCCGTGCCCGGCCGAAGCCGACGCCTGGCTGGCAAATTACTCCCGGCCGGTGCCGGTTTGCGCCGACGAATCGCTGCACACCCTCGCCGAGCTCGACGCGGTCGCCGCGCGCTACGACGCGATCAACATCAAGCTCGACAAGACCGGCGGGCTTACCACCGCGCTCGAACTGGCGGCGGCGGCCCGGGAGCGGGGCCTCGGGCTGATGAGCGGGTGCATGGTGTGCTCCTCGCTCGGGATCGCGCCTGCGTTGCATATTGCGCGCCAGGCCGATTGGGCGGACCTTGACGGGCCATTGTGGCTGGCCGAGGACCGGGCGGGAGGGATGACCGCGGAGAATGGGATGTTGCACCCGCCGCAGCAGGGGTTCTGGGGATGAGGCGCGCGGCCGCAGGGCTGTTGGCGATGCTTGCTGCTTCCTGCGCCACGCCCGCTGCGCTGGCGCCCCCGGCCGATCTGCTGATCCGCGGCGGGACCGTTTATCCGGGGGGCGGCGAGCCGTTTACGGGCGACGTCGCGATCACCGGCGACCGGATCGTCGCGGTGGGGCCCGATCTCCCGTTTGCCGCGGCGCGGACGATCGACGCGCGCGGCCTGATCGTCGCCCCGGGATTCATCGATCCGCACACCCATATGACCGAATGGCTGACCTCGGACGATCCGCGATGGCGGCTGGTCGAACCGTTCCTGCTGCAGGGGGTGACCACCGCTTTCGTCGGCAACGACGGTGGCGGGCCAGTCGCGGTCGGCGAGCTGCTGGCGAGCGCGCGGGCGAAACCCGTCGGCGTCAACTACGCGGCGTTTACCGGCTTTGGCACGATCCGCGAAGCAGTGATCGGCGAAGCGCGCCGCGCGCCGAGCGCTGAGGAGCTCGCCCGCCAGCAGGCGCTCGTGGCCCGGGCGATGTGCGAAGGCGCGCTGGGGCTCTCGACCGGGCTGTTCTACGCCCCGCAGAGCTTTGCCGAGACCGCCGAGGTGGTCGCGCTGGCGAGAGTCGCCGGCGAGCTCGGCGGGACCTACGATACGCACCTGCGCGACGAGGCGAACTACACCGTCGGGCTCGCCGGAGCGATCGACGAAGCACTGGAGATCGCCCGCGAGGCGCGGATTCCGGTGCACATCAGCCATATCAAGGCGCTCGGAGCCGATCTGCATGGCGCGGCCCCGGCCATCATCGGCAAGATCGAGCGGGCGCGGGCGAGCGGGTTCGATGTGACGGCCAGCCAGTATCCTTGGGAGGCGAGCGGGACCAGCCTGGTCGCCGCGCTGGTGCCGCTGTGGGCGCAGGACGGCGGGCGCGCGGCGCTGCTCGCGCGGCTCGGCAATCCGGCGCTAGCCACGCGGCTGCGGGCCGAGATGGCGGAGAACCTGCGCCGGCGCGGCGGGGCGCAAAGCCTGCTGATTGCCGAGGGTCGTTGGCGCGGCCATCGGCTCGATGTCGTTGCGCGCGAGCTGGACGCCGATCCGGTCGCCGCCGCGATTGCCACGATCCGCGAGGCCGACGCGCGGACGATCAGCTTCAACATGGCGGAAAGCGATATCGAGGCGTTCATGCGCCGGCCGTGGACGCTGACGGGAAGCGACGCCTCGGCCGGGCACCCACGCAGTTACGGCAGCTTCGCGCGCAAGTACGCGGTCTACGTCCGCGAGCGGGGGGTGTTGAGCCTGCGCGAGTTCATCGACCGCAGCACGGCGCTGACCGCCGACTGGTTCGGCCTTGCCGATCGCGGGCGGCTGCGCGCGGGGGCGTTTGCCGACGTGGTGGTGTTCGATCCGGCCGGCTACGCCGCGCGCGCGACCTATGAGCAACCCGAACTCACCGCCGCCGGGGTGCGCGCGGTGGTGGTCAATGGCCGGCTCGCGGTGGAGAACGGCGCGCTGACCGGTGTCGCCGCCGGTCGAGCGCTCGCCAAGGCCCCGCCGCCGGGCAAGTGTCAGTAGAAGCGCACCTCGGCGACTTCGAGCAGCGCGGTGCCGAGCGGCTCGCCGAGGAGCTGGATGCGCAGGGCGCGCAGCTGTGCAAGATCGAGCCGGGCGGCGGCGTTGCGGCTGGCGAAGGCGGCGAACGGGAGCCGGATGCGCGTGGGTTTATCGCCCGCGGCGAACGGCGCGGCGAACCAGTCGCGCCCGTCGATCCCGTAGCTTTCGAGCACGAGACGATAATCTCCGCTGCCGCGCACGACGAGCTCGACCCCGGTGAAGCGGCCGGCATCGGCGACCAGGATCGGCCCGCGGGTCAGCGGCAGCACCCAGTGCGCGAAGGGCTGCGGGGCCGCGCCCAGTTGCGCGGCGAGGAACACGGGCCCCTCCGCACGGTCGCGATGGGCGACCAGCCGCGAGTGATCGATTCCGGGATCGGTCCCGGCGACCGGCAGCGTGCCGAGATCGGTCCGCCCGTCGGCCCGGCCGGCGGTGAGCACCGGCCCTGGCATGGCCACGGCCGGCAGCGCGGTCGCCCCCGGCCGATCGCGGAGCGCGCGCAGCTCTTCGAGCGGCGCCTCGCGCCCAGCGACCCACACGCGCTTGCTGTTCCACAAGTCGTCGATGCGCTTGTCGGGCCGCCCGTCGATCAACACCAGGTCGGCGCGCATGCCGGGGCGGATCGTGCCGTGGCTCGCCTCCTGCCCGATTATCTCCGCGCTGGTCCGGGTCGCGGCGACGAGCGCCTCGGCCGGGGTGAAGCCGAGCCGGGTCAGCCCGATCGTCTCGCGGATCGCGCTCGATCCGTGATAAGTCCCGCCGATCCCGGCATCGGTCCCGACCCCGATGGCGATGCCGGCTCTCTTCAGCCGGCGCAGGTTGTCCTGCAGCACTTTCCACCGCGCCGCGTCGTACGGCTCGGGTGAGGAGTTGCGATCGGTGGCCGCTTCGCGCGCGCGCTCGGCCGCGCTGAGCGTCGCCAGCTCGGCGGGGGAGGGCACCCGGCTCTCCTGCGGTTCGTAGACCGCCATCGTCGCAACGTAGGCGGTGCCGCTGCGCCGCATCGCCGCGACCAGCGCGGCATCGACCGGCGCGTCGCCGATCCCGTGCGCCAGCGCGTCGACCCCGGCGGCGGCGGCGACTTTGGCCCCGCCCAGCGTCACCGTATGGGTCAGCACCGGCTTGCCCGCCGCACGCGCGTCGGCGACGATCGCCGCGAGCGTTTCGCGGTTCATGTCCATCAGGTCGGCATCGCGGCCGTAGCGCCAGCCGTCGGTGAACACCTTGATCAGGTCGGGCGCGTAAGCGAGCGCGCCCGGCATCCGCGCGTGCGCGGCGCGCGCCGTCTCGGCCTCGAGCGTGAACTGCGGGCCCCAGCCGGCCTCGGTCCCGTGCCCTCCGTCGACGGCGAAGCGCACCGCGAGGTTGAGGTTGGGCGCCCAGTAACCGTGCTCGCGCACCAGCGCGCGGAGCGGCGCGATCATCTCGCCCGAGACCGAGAAATCGTTGATCGTGGTGACCCCGGCGAGGAGGTGCCCGGCCCAAGCCTTCGGCTGGTCCTCGGGCCCCGCGTAGCCCGGGGCCCGGGTGTGCGTGTGGAGGTCGTGCAGGCCCGGGATCAGCGTCTTGCCGCGTCCGTCGACCCGGGTGCCGCCCGCGGGCAAGACGAGCCGCGGGCCGACCGCCGCGATCCGCTCGCCCTCGATCAGGACGTCGGCGACCCGCGCGGGGGCGCCGGTGCCATCGAACACCCGCGCATCGTCGATCAACACCGCCTGCGCGTGCGCCGCTCCGGCCCAGGCCAGCGCGAGCAGTGCCGCGATTGCGCGATCCAGCTTCACCGGCCGAGCTTCGCCAGTTCGCGCTCGAGGAACACGGTCGCCGCCTCGAGCGCGGCGACCCAGTTGGCGTGGCGCAGGAACGTGTGCCGCTCGTTGGGGAACACCAGCTCCTCGAACGGCACGCCCTTGGCGGCGAGCTCGCGCGCCAGCAGCACCGACTGCACGAAATCGACGTTGCGGTCGTCGTCGCCGTGGATCAGCAGCACCGGCGAGCGCCAGCTGTCGAGCGCGGCGAGCGGCGAGCTGTCCCACTGGAGCTGCCGCGCGGCGGTCTGCTCGGCGGGCGAGAGCCCGGCATCGGGGGTGCGCAGCATGTCGTGCACTCCGTGGAGGTCGACCCCGGCGGCGAACAGGTCGCTGTCGCGCGCCAGCGCCAGCGCGGCGAGATAGCCGCCCCAGCTCCCGCCCCAGACCCCGATCCGCTTGGGATCGACGTCGGGCCGGCGCGTCAGCCACTCGCCGGCGGCGCGGATGTCGCGGTATTCGCTCGCCCCACGGCGGCCGATCCCCTCCGCGTCGCGGAACGCGCGGCCGTAGCCGGTGCCGCTGCGGTAGTTGACCGACAGCACGACAAAGCCGCGCGCGGCGAGGTGCTGGTTCATCGCGTAGGCGTTGGAATAGTAGCCGCCGGGGTGGTAGCCGGTGAGCATCTGCCGCCGCGGGCCGCCGTGGATGAAGATCACCGCCGGGTGCGGCCCGGGCCCGCGCGGGCGGAACAGTTGCCCGCGCACTGTCACCCCGTCGGCGGCGCTGAAGCGCACCGCCTGCGGCTCGACCGCGCCGGTGAGCGCTTCGGACGGGCCGAGCACCCCGCCACCCGCGATGCGCACGTGCGCCGGGCGCGCGGCGTCGGTAGCGATGACGGCCACCGCGTCGCGCGCCCCCGCGGGGTAGCGTTCGATGGCGCGGTCGCCCGTCACCCGCCGCGGCCGCTGGCCCGGCGCCGCCCGCCACAGCTGGTGGCGCTCGCTGTCGCCCGCGTTGGCGACGAACAGCAGCGAACGCCGGTCCTTGTCGAGGAGGAACGTCTCGACCTCGAACGCACCGGGAGTCAGCTCCTCCGGTGACCCGCGACCCTGGGCGGGCAGCGCGTAGACATGCAGCCAGCCGTCGCGCTCCCACGGAAACAGCACTCGCCCGTCGGCGGTCCAGTACAGGTTCTGCTGCCGCGTGCCGGCGTAGCGGCCTCCTTCCGCGGCCGGGGCGCGCCACAGCGTGCGGGCGGTGCCGGTCGCGGCGTCGGCGATCTCGATCGACCAGTACGATGCCTTGCCGCCGTCGTTCTCGGGCGCGGGCGGATCGCGGTAGCGGATCAGCGCGACCTGGCGGCCGTCGGGCGAAAAGACCGGATCAGCCGCGTGCGACAATCCGGGGGCGAGGTAGCGAACGCGGTTCCCGCCGAGGTCGAGCACCGCGGCGTAGGCCCACTTGCCGCGATCCTCGACGAACAGCAGCCGGGTGCCGTCGGGCGAGAGCTGCAGGTTGGTCGGCCGCCCGCGCAGCTTGGCGATCTCGCGCGCCGGCTCGCCGGGGCGGCCCTGCAGGATCGCCTCGCGCCGCACGAAGATCACGCTACCGTCGGGCGCGAACAGCGGCGAATGGCCTTCGCCCACGAAGCGCGGCATCCCGCCCTGCGCGTCCACCAGCAGCACCTCTTGCCGCGGCGGATCGGCCAGCGCCGCGGGGTTGGGCAGCTCGGCGCTCGCCTGGTCCGCGTCGCCGCCGCGCACGAACGCGATCCAGCGGCCGTCACGGCTCAGCGCGAGCTGGGCGATCTCGATCCCGTCGTCCTTGCCGTGGCTCCACACCGCGCGCGCCGGCTCGGCCGGGCCGCCGGTCCAGATCGTCTCCACCCCGGCCTCGCTGACGATCCACGCGAAGCGTGGCGCGTCCTCGGCGCCGACCAGGCCGCTGGCGCGCGGCATCGCGAGCGCGGCCGCGAGGTCGCCCGCCGGGGCGGCCGAGGCGGGGATCGCGGCGATCGCGCACAGCAGGGCGACCAGGCAGTGGGCAAGCCAGCGCATCGCGGGCGACTGTGGCCGGCCGGGGGGAACGGGGCAACCCCGCGCCGGCGTCGATTGCGCGCAGGCTATGGCGCGGCCAAGGCTTGGCATGTCGCTGGCTTGCCAGCATCGGCGCGCGCACTAGGGTCGCCGCCATGAAGCCGATCTCGCGGCTCGCCGCCGTGGCGGCGCTGGCCACCGCGCAGCCTTCGCTCGCCCAGCCCGCCGCCCCGCCGGCCGACCCTGAGGCGATCCTGGCGGAGGCCGGCGCGGGCACCCGCTGGGGGATGGTGATCGCCGACGAGGCGGGCCGTGAGGTGCTGGCGATCGCGCCCGACGCGCGGTTCATTCCCGCGTCGAACACCAAGGTCTTCACCACCGCCGCCACGCTGTGGGCGGTGCACCGGAGCGAGCTGCCCGAGGCCGGCAACGGCGGCGCGCGGGTGCGGCTGGAGCCCGCCAGGCGCGGCCGGGCGCCCACCGTCGTGCTCGAGGGGCGCGGCGACGCGCGGATGTCGGCCGCGCCCGATTGCGTGAGCAACTGCCTCGCAGCGCTGGCCGACGCGGTTGCAGCCCGAACGCGGAAAGTGAGCGGCGTGATCGGCGACGCGACGCTGTTTCCCGACCAGCGTTGGAGCCCGGGGATGAGCTGGAACAACATTCCCACCCGCTCGGGCACGGGGATCGCCGCGCTGGTGGTGGACGACAACGAGGTGGCGCTCACCGTCACCCCGGGTGCGGCCGGAGCCGCGCCGGCGGTTGCTTTGCCTGACTACTTCACGCTCGAGAACCACGCGCTGACCGTGCCGGGCGAGGCGAGCGAGCTCGCGATTGAACGTGCGCCAGGCGGGCGGACGGTAATCCTCAGCGGCACGATCGGCGCGGCCGCGAAGCCCGAGACGCTGCGGCTGGGGATCGACGATCCGGCGCATTACGCCGCCTGGCGGCTGGCGGCGATGCTGCGCGCGCGCGGGGTCAAGGTGGGCGGGCGGGTCACCTCGCGCTACCGCCCACTGCTGCCGGGCGACGATCCGGCGAAGCGCGATCCGGCGGCGGGGCACGCCCCGCCGCAAGTACCCGCGCTGGCCGCGCTGGTGCCGGGCCCGCTCGGCGAGGACGTGGCGCTGGTCAACAAGGTCAGCCAGAACCTCCACGCCGACCTCCTGCTGCGGCGGCTGGGCCTCGTGCGCGGCACCGGCTCGCTCGCCGACGGGCAGGCCATGGTGCGCGCGATGCTGGCCGAGGCGGGGGTGGCGGAGGGCGCGGTCAGCCTGTCCGACGGCTCGGGGATGTCGACCTACAACCGGGTCAGCCCGCGCGGCATGGTGACGCTGCTCGCCTGGATCGCGCGCCAGCCGTGGGGCGCGGCGTTCCGCGAGACGCTGCCGATCGCCGGGCGCGACGGCACGCTCGCGCGGCGCTTCGCCGGGACCGCGCTCGAAGGGCGGCTGTTCGCTAAGACCGGCACGCTCAATGCCTCGAACGCACTCGCCGGCTGGCTGACCGCGGCGAGCGGGCGCACGCTGACTTTCGCGATCTATGCCAACGACGTGCCCGAGGATGTCCGCGCGACCGAGTTCATGGACCGCGCGCTGCTGGCGGTGGCGGCGGCTAACTGAGCGCGTCGAACGCCGTGATCACCCCCTCCCCCACGCGGGGCCGCAGGTCGAAGATGGTCATCGCGTCGTCGCTGTGGCGGGTGGGGTGGACCCGGTTGGTGAGCAGCGTCCAGCCGACCCCGCGGTCGAAATCGAGCCACAGCCCGGTGCCGGTGAAGCCGGTGTGGCCGATGGTGGAGTCGGAACAGGCCTCGCCGCCGGGCCAGCCGGGATGGCGCCGCTCCCAGCCGCAGGCGCGGTGGCCGTGCTGGCGCTCGCGCATCGCGACGAGCGCGGCCCGGGATGCACCGGTGCCGGCGAGCAACCCTTGGGCGAAATCGAGCACCCCGTCCACCGTGCCGAACAGGCCCGCATGCCCCGTCATGCCCGCCAGCGCCGCGGCGTTCTCGTCGTGCACCTCGCCCTTCAGCATCCGGCCGCGCCAGGGGCAGCGCTCGGTCGCGACCGCCGGGCCGGGGGGCGGGCCCCAGGCGAGCCCACCGCCGGGTTCTGCCCACGCTCCGAGGCGTTCGAGCGCGATGCCCAGCAGGATGAAATTGATGTCCGAGTAGACCGGCGGCCCTTGCGGCCACTCGCGCTGGAGGACGTAGGCGCGCAGCCGCTGCGGATCGCCGCCCAGCGTGTACAGCGGCTCGACCGCGGGCAGGAACGTGCGGTGGGCGAGACAATCGCGAAAGGTCAGCCGGCGCTCGGCGGCGCCTGCGACGTCGTATTGCCTGAGATCGGGGATGGCGTCGGTGAGCGGGCGGTCGAGATCGGTCCGGCCCTCGTCGGCGAGGCGCAGGATCGCGGGCGTCGTGGCGATGACTTTGGTCAGCGAGGCGAGGTCGAACCAGTGCGCGCGGGTCAGCGGCTCCGGCGCGGGTCCATTCGGGTATCGGTGTGGCAGGCTTTTG
>JBGSBH010000050.1:0-12932 GCA_041730635.1 Cypionkella sp. | reverse complement strand
CACCACCCGCGCGGTTCCGGGGCCGATGGGGCCGGTGGTGACCGGCGCGCCTTCTGCGAGCAGGATGCCGTGGCGCGCGGCGATGGCGGCCACCGCGGCACGCGTGGCACCCCCCGCGACCGGGTCCTCGATCGACACCCGGTCGCCGTAGCGCAGGTCCATCGCCTCGAACCAGCCGGCGAGCCGCTGCTGCTCGGGCACCGACAGCCCGTCGTACGAGCTGGCGAGGTCGAGCGTGTAGCTGGTGCGCTCGACCACCGGCTGGCGGACGCTGTAGAGGCTGGTGTTGTCCCATGCCGGCCCGGTGCAGGCGGTGGCCGAGAGTGCGATGGTGAGGGCGAGCGCGCCCGCGACTTGGCGTTGAATGGTCATCACTCTCACCTTTCTCACTGGAGGCTGAAGCCGGGCGCGGCGGCGGCGGCCTCGCTTGCGGCGGTGCGGCGCTTCTTGCGGCGCTTGTCCGGGGCCGGCTGCGCAGGCAGCAGGGCCTCGGGCGAAACCGCCGACACGCCGGGGGCGGCGGGGTTCGAACCCTGCACCGCGGTGGGGCCCGGGCGGCGGGCGCCGGTCACGCCGGCGTTGTCCTGCATGCCGAACAGGCGGGCCGCCTCGTTCGGCGCGTTGAAGCCGTCGGTCGGCAGCTTGATGTCGCCGTCGTTGACCGGGTTGACCAGGTACGGGGTGACCACGATCACCAGCTCGGTCTCGCCCTTGCGGAAGCTGGTCGAGCGGAACAGGTTGCCGAGCACCGGCACGTCGCCGAGCCCCGGCGCCTTGTCGATCGAGTTCTGCGAGTTGTTGCTCATCAGGCCGGCGATCATGAAGCTCTGGCCGGAGCCGAGCTCGATCGTGGTTTCCGCGCGCCGGGTGGTGAGCGCCGGGATCTGGAAGCCGTTGACCGTCACCGCGTTGGTGCTCGACAGCTCGGACACCTCGGGGCGCACGCGCAGCGAGATGCGGCCGTTGGCGAGCACGGTCGGGGTGTAGGCGAGGCTGACGCCGAACTTCTTGTACTCGATCGAGGTCGAGCCGAGGCCCTGGCTGATCGGGATCGGGAACTCCCCGCCGGCGAGGAAGTCGGCCGTCTCGCCCGACAGCGCGGTGAGGTTGGGCTGCGACAGCGTGCTGACCAGCCCTGCGCGCTCGGCGAGGTCGAGCGCGCCGAGGATGTCGAGCCCGAACAGGCGCCCGAGCCCGCCGAGCGTGGTGCCCGAACCGGTGGTGTTGAGCCCGGGCCCGCGCACCTCGGTGCCGTCGGGCAGCACGAGCGCCGGATTCTGCACGTTGCGGCCGACGCCGAGGGGGCCGTCGGGGTTGTAGGTGCCGGTGCCCAGCGCGCGGCCGTTGCCGACGCCGAAGCGGAAGCCGCCGGTATAGTCGGCGGTGGTGAGGTTGGCGCCGATCTCGCGCACCAGCGAGCGGCTGACCTCGGCGAAGCGGACCTGCAGGTTGACCTGCAGCGGGGTCGAGGTGCGCAGCCGGCTGATCACGTTGGCGCCATCGCCGACGAACGCCTGCACCAGGCGCTCGGCCTCGGCGGCGTCCTCGGGCGCGGCGACGGTGCCGGTCAGCAGGAAGGTGTTGGTCCCCATCGTCGCGACGTTGACCTTGGCTTCGGGCATCGCCAACGCCAGCATCTGATCGACGCTGTCGATGTTCGAGCCGACCCGCACGTTGGCCGACCAGATGATCGCGCCGGCCTTGTTGCTGGCGTAGACGGTGGTCACGCCGCCCTGCTTGCCGAACAGGTAGAGCTGGCGCTCGGACTTCACCTGAACGTCGGCGACGTTCTCGTTGGCGATGAACACATCGGCCATCGTGCCGGGCACGTTGATCAGTTCGCCGCGGCCGATCGACAGGTTGATGTCGCGGCTGGGGGCGATGGTGTCCTGCGCGGCAGCGGGCAGCGCGGTGATCCCGGCGAGCGGCGCCGCGGCGAGCCCGGCGAGCAGCAGAGTAGCGGTAAGGCGGCGTTTCATGGACTGGCCCCTCGAATGAAACTGGCGGTGCGTGATCATCGCGGCGATCCTCAGTATGCGCCGGCCACGCCGGAGACGGTCTGGCCCCCGTTGCGGATCGCTTCGGCCTGGGTGCCGCTGAACTGGCTGACCTGGCCCCCGCGCGAGATCTCGACCGTTGTGGTCGCCTTGCCGCGGGTCACGGTGACGGTGGAGCGCGGCGGCGGCGGCGGCGCGTAGGCCCGCGGCGGCGCGCCCGGGCCGCCGGTGCCCGCGGCGGGAGCGGCGGTGACGGCGGGGGCCGGCGGCAGGGTGCGGCGCCCGAAGCGCGACACGTCGCCACCGGTCTGGTAGGTCGTGGCGCCCTCGTTCGGGCGGTTCATCGCCTCGCGCAGCAGCTTTTCTTCCTGCTGCGGGGTCGCCCCGTCGGGGATCTTGATGTCGCCCTGGGCGATCGCCCGCTCGAGCTCGGACTGGCTGTCGGCGATCGAACGCAGCGACAGGCTGAGCGTGCCGAGCGTCTGCGCGACCGAGACTTTCTCCGCGATCTTGGGCGTCACCTCCAGCGTGACCGTGCTGAACTGCTTGACGACCGTGTTGCCCTCGACGGTCTCCTGGCTGGTCGACTGGTCGGTCGCCAGCACGCGGATGTTGCGCAGGATCGTCTCGGATGCCTTGAGCTCGCCGCCTTCGCCGCCGATCGTCTGCGTCAGCACGAGGTCGACCCGGTCGCCCGGAAATACGAAGCCGCCGACGCCCGTCTTGGCGGAGACCGGAACGGTGACGGCGCGCATGCCCGGCCCGAGCGCGGCGGCGAGGAAGCCGCGGTCGCCTGGCTTGACCAGCGAGCCCTGCGTGACCGGCTCGCCGGCCGTGACCGGGAAGCGCACGACGGTGCCGAGCAGCTTGGAGACGTCGGCTTCGCCTTCGATGAAGTACGCGTCCTTGACGAGCTCCTGCGGCCAGGGCTGGAAACCGATGGCATCGGCGGTGATGATCGTGCCGGTCGGCAGCACGCGCTGCGCGACAAGCACTTTGGGGCCCTGCGGCACCGGCGCCGCCTGCGTTTCCGGCGCGGAGGCCCCGGCGAACATGCTCCGCGCCATCATGGCGGTGACGATGGCGATCACCAGAGCGCCCCCCAGCAGCAGCAGCTTCTTCCTGTCCATGGCTGTCAAAGCCCCCTCAAGTCGCTCGCCCGAGACCGCGGGCGGGGATGGTTGCCGTGGTTAAGCGGCGAACGGTTAAAAACGGGTTCACCCCGCAAGCGCCGATTGCGCCGCGGGAAAATTGTGTGAGCCAATGACCCACAGGCCGGCGATCGCGATGGCGATGCCGTAGGGAATGGCCAGCCGATCGCGCTGGCGCCGGGCGATGTGCCAGGCGCCCATCACCAGGGTCAGCACGCCGCCAACCAGTGCCATCATTACCAGCAGCTTGAGGAACCAGCTCGGCTCGATCCACAGCGCGAGCGCGGTGAGCAGCTTGACGTCGCCGCCGCCCATCCACTTCAGCGCGAACATGCCGGCGAAGACCGCGAACGCGGCGAGACCGACCGCAAGCTGCAGCGCCACGCCGGGCCACAAGTCGAGGCCGCTCGCCCACCAGTAGAGCGGGGCGGCGAGCGCGATGCCGGCATTCAGCCAGTTGTCGATCTGCCGCCGGCGCCAGTCGGTCGCGGCGGCGACCAGCAGCGCGATTGCCAGGGCCACGACGAGCCCGTAGTGCAAGTATCCGCCCAGCATCTGGTAAGCCCCCACGTCACCCCTTCGGACGCGGTGCTACCGCCGAGGGCTTACCAAAAAGTAACCAAGGCCGGAGGTTCGCCATTAGCCACGCGAGGCATGCCGCCGATAGCCGCGCAAACCGCCGGGCAATCCCCGCCGGCGCCGTCGAGCGGCGATGGGCGGCGCCCGGCGGACATACGCTTCGCGTGATTGAGCTCGATCCGCCGCCAGGGTCGGCGCGCGGCTCGCTGCTGTTCCTCACCGGGCGCGGCGATGCCTATGAAAAATATCTCGAATCGCTCGATCATTGGGCCGGCGAGGGCTGGCGCACCGCATCGTTCGACTGGCGCGGGCAGGGCGGCTCGGGCCGGCTCGGCGCCGATGCGGTGACCGGCCATGTCGCGGACTTCGCCGACTGGGTCGAGGATCTTGCCGCATTCTGGCGCGAATGGGCCGACCGGGCCGCCGGTCCGCACGCGCTAGTCGGGCATTCGATGGGCGGGCACCTCGCGCTGCGCGCAGTCGCCGAGGGGCGGGTCAGGCCCACCGCGCTGGTGCTGGTCGCGCCGATGCTCGGCCTGCACGGCCCGCTGCCGCCCGCCGCGATGCACGCGGTCGCGAAGGTGATGGCCGCTCTAGGCGACCCGCGCCGCCCGGCGTGGAAGTGGAGCGAGAAGCCCGGCGAACCGCCCGCCTCGCGGCAGCATCTGCTCACGCACGATCCAGAGCGGTACGCCGACGAGCTGTGGTGGCGGCGCGAGCGGCCCGAGCTGGTGATGGGGCCGGGAAGCTGGCGCTGGGTCGAGCGGGCCTACGCCTCGATGCGCGCGCTTGCCGCGTCCGGCGTGCTCGAGCAGATCGGCGTGCCGACGCTGATCCTCGCCGCGCGTCACGACCCGCTGGTGGCCTTTCCCGCCATTGCCGCCGCCGCGGCGCGAATACCCGGCGCCGAGCTGCTGGCCTTCGGGCGCGAGTCCCGCCACGAGATCCTCCGTGAGGCGGACCAGGTCCGCTCGCGGGCGATGGCGGCGATCGATGAGTTCCTCGGCCGGGTGGCCGGGCGATGAGCGACAGCTACTCGATCGCCGTGATCGGCGCGGGTATCGCCGGGGCGAGCCTCGCGGCGGAGCTTGCGGCGCACGGTGCCCGGCGCATCGTCGTCCTCGAGGGCGAGGATCGGCCGGGCTATCACACCCCCGGGCGCTCGGCGGCGTTCTGGGAGGAATGCTACGGCGGGCCCGACGTTGTGCCGCTCACGCTCGCCTCGGGGCCCTGGCTGCGCGCGAACGGGTTCCTGAGCCCGCGCGGGGCGCTGTACGTGGGGCGCGAGGCGGACGAGCCCGCGCTCGATGGCTTCATGCAGCGGTTCGCCGGCAGCGGCGTGCATATCGAGCGGCTCGGCGCCGATGCTCTTGCGCGGCGCCTGCCCGGCGTCCGGCCCGGATGGACTGGCGCGGTGTGGGAGCCGGCCTGCGCCGACATCGACGTCGCCGCGCTCCACCAGCACTACCTCGCGGCCGCCTCGCGCGGCGGGGCGGAGCTGCGCACCCGGACCCGGGTGGTGGCGGCCGAGCGCAGCGGCGCGGGCTGGCGGCTCGCGACCGAGCGCGGCGAGACGATCGCGGCCGAGGTCTTGGTGAACGCTGCCGGCGCCTGGGCCGACCCGCTCGCCGAGCTTGCCGGCGCTCACGCGCTCGGCATCCAGCCGCTGCGGCGTACGGTGGCGCAACTGCGGACCGACCCGCCGCCTCCGGCCGACCTGCCGCTGGTGCTCGACATCGCCGGGCGGTTCTATTTCAAGCCAGAAAGCGGCCGGTTGTGGCTCAGCCCGCACGACGAAGAGCCCACCGACCCGTGCGACGCGGCGCCGGAGGAGCTCGCGGTGGCCGAGGCGATCGACCGCTTCGAGCAGGTGGTCGACTGGCGGGTGCTGGCGGTCGAGCGCAAGTGGGCCGGCCTCAGGAGCTTCGCGCCCGACCGGCTGCCGGTCTACGGCTTCGATCCCCGGGTGGGGGGCCTGTTCTGGTTCGCCGGGCAGGGCGGCTACGGCATCCAGACCGCGCCGGCGGCGGCGCGGCTCGCGGCACAACTGCTGCTCGGCCGGCCGCGCGATGCGATGACCGAGCGGCTCGATGCCGCGCTCTACGACCCGGCCCGGTTCTAGCGCCCGGCGATCCGGTCGGCCTCGGCGCAAGCGAGCGCGTCGACCCGCTCGTTCTCCGGGTGGCCGTCGTGGCCCTTGACCCACACCCATTCGACCCGATGCGGGCGGGCGGCGGCAATCAGCTCGTGCCACAGATCGGCGTTGCGCACCGGCTGCTTGCTGGCGTTCTTCCAGCCGTTCTTCTGCCAGCCGTGCACCCACTTCGTAATGCCGTCGAGCACGTACTTGCTGTCGCTGTGCAGCTGGATTGCACAGGGCTCGATCAACGCCTCGAGCGCCTTGATGGCGGCCGTCAGCTCCATCCGGTTGTTGGTCGTCGCTGGCTCGCCGCCCGAGAGTTCCTTCTCGTGCCGGCCCATCCGCAGCAGCGCGGCCCATCCCCCGGGGCCCGGATTGCCGCGGCACGCGCCGTCGGTGAAGATGTCGACTTTCTTCATGATGCGAAGGGCGCTTCGCCAGCATCGGCATAGAATTGCAAGCGTCTGGCGAAAGCCGTCGGGTCCTTGCGCGTGACCATCGCGCCGGCAGGGGTGGCGAGCCAATCCTCGACCCGGCTGGCGACGAACCGCAGGCATGCCCCTTGCGCCAGCACGGGCAGCGCCGCGCGCTCTTCCGCGGCGAGCGGGCGGACGCTTTCGTAGCCCTCGACCAGCGCCGCGCCGACTGGAGCATCGAAACGCTCGCCCGCGAGGTCGAAGCTCCACGCGGCGTGCGTCACCGCCAGGTCGTAGGCCATCGCTTCCTCGCAGGCGAAGTAGAAGTCGATCATCCCGCTGACGCGGTTGCCGCGCATCAGCACGTTGTCGGGGAAGAGGTCGGTGTGGCAGATCGCGCGGGGCAGGTCGCGCGGCCACCGCGCTGCCAGCGCGTCCGCGGCGCGCAAGGTGTCGACCAGGCGCGCGTCGATCCCCGCCAGCGCCGTCGCGCCGCAGCTGGCGAGCGCGCGCGCGCTATGCTCGATGCCGAGCGGGTTGGCGCGTCGCCCGGAAAAATCGGCGCTCGAACGGTGCACCTGGGCGAGCGCGGCGCCCACCGCCCGGGCCTGCGCGGCGGTTGGCCGGTCGACCGAGATGCCCGGCAGGAACTCGATCAGCGCGACCGCCTTGCCACCCACTTCGCGCCACGCGGCCCCATCGCGATCGTGGATCGTGCGCGGCACCGCGCAGCCTCGGGCGGAAAGGTGATCGAGCAGCCCGAGGAAGAACGGCAGCTCGGCCGGGTCGATCCGCCGCTCGTACATGGTGAGGATGAAACGGCCGCCGCTGGCGCCGGGCCGCGCGGTCTCGATCAGCCAGTTGGAGTTCGAGATTCCTTCGGCGATGCCCTTGGCGGAGACCAGCTCGCCGACATCGTAGTGCGCGATCAGCACCGCCAGATCGTCGGCGGCGAGATGCGTGTATACCGCCACGGGCGTGCTCAGCCGAGCAGCTGGCGCGGCAGCTTGAAGACCATCTTCTCTTCGGCCGAGACGAGCGTGTGCTCCTCCACCGCGCGCCATTCGGCGAGCCGGGCGACGACCTCGCGCACCAGCGTCTCGGGCGCCGACGCGCCGGCGGTGAGCCCGAGCGTGCCGACCCCTTCGAGCCACGCCGGGTCGATATCCGCCGCGCGCTGGATCAGCCGGGCATCGGTGCCCATCCGCTCGGCGACCTCGACCAGCCGCAGCGAGTTGGAGGAGTTGGGCGCGCCGATCACCAGCACCAGGTCGCTGCCCGGCGCGATCGCCTTCACCGCCGCCTGCCGGTTGGAAGTGGCGTAGCAGATGTCCTCCGCCTTGGGCCCGACGATATGCGGGAATTTGGCGTGGAGCGCGGCGACGATCTCGCGGGTGTCGTCGACCGACAGCGTGGTCTGGGTGAGGAACGCGAGCGGGGTGTCGGGCGCGAAATCGAGCGCGGCGACGTCGCCGACGGTCTCGACCAGCGTGATCGAGCCCTCGGGCACCTGCCCCATTGTGCCGATCACCTCGGGGTGGCCGGCGTGGCCGACGAACACGATGTGCCGCCCGGCCTCGATCTGGCGCTCCGCCTGGCGATGCACCTTGCTGACCAGCGGGCAGGTGGCGTCGACCCACATCATCTCGCGCCGCGTCGCCTCGAGCGGAATGGCCTTGGGCACGCCGTGCGCGCTGAACACCACCGGGGCGCCGTCGGGCACTTCGTCGAGCTCCTCGACGAACACCGCGCCCTTGGCCTTCAACGTATCGACGACGTAGCGGTTGTGGACGATCTCGTGGCGCACATATACCGGCGCGCCGTAGCGCTCGATCGCCCGCTCGACGATCTCGATCGCCCGGTCGACCCCCGCGCAGAAGCCGCGCGGCGCGGCGATGAGTATCTGCAGCGGCAGCTTGGCGCCGACGGCGCGGGGAGCTTGCAATGGCGCGTTCATCGCCCGCCCCCTAGCGCTTCGCGGCGCGCGCCGCTAGGGCGGCGGTCCATCGCTGACAACCGGATCGATCCTGCCATGACCCACCGCCTTCGCCTTGCCGCCATGTTGATGATGGGGCTGGCCGTCGGCGCCTGCAAGTCGGACGGGGAGCTGGTGGTCGAGGAGGGGGTCGGCATCACCGCGGTGCGCACCGCGTGCCCCGCGGTGGGCGTGCCCGACTACACCGGCGACGTGACGACCTTCCGCGCCCCGGGCGACGTGTCGGCAGCCAACATCGACGTGACCGCGGCGATCACCAACCTGCGCTCGACGTGCGACGACGGGGCGCAGCGCATCTACACCAATGCCACATTCGATGTGCTCGCCCGGCGCACCGACACGCGCGGCGCGCGCACGGTGACGCTCCCGTTCTACTCGGTCGTGCTGCGCGGCGGCAGCCAGGTGACGTCGAAGCGGGTCGGGCAAGTGACGCTGAGCTTCGCCGACGGGCAGGAACGGGCGCAGGCGCGGGCGCAGGCGGGCGCCTATGTCGACCGTGCCGAGGCGACCCTGCCGGAAGACATCCGCGCCCAGATCACCCGCCGTCGCAAGGCGGGGGACGAGGACGCGGCGATCGATCCGCTGAGCGATCCGGCGGTCAAGGCCGCGCTCGCCCGGGCCACTTTCGAGCTGCTCATCGGCTTCCAGCTTACCGAGCAGCAGCTCGCCTACAACGCCACCCGCTGAGGGCGCCCCCCCGCGCCCTTGCGCTTTGGCGCGAGGGGGCTATCCGGCCTCGCCATGGCCCAGCCGACCACTCTCCACGCCGCGTTCGCCGAGCTCATCACCGCCGTTCTCCGGGCGCTGGAGATGGAAGGCACGCTCCCGCCCGGCGCGGGCGAGGCGGCGGTGACGGTCGAGCCGCCGCGTGATGCCTCGCACGGCGATCTCTCCACCAACGCGGCGATGGCGCTCGCCAAGCCGGCGGCGACCAATCCGCGCGTGCTCGCCGAAAAAATCATCGAGCATCTGGCGCGCGATCCCGCGGTGACGAGCGCCGAGATCGCCGGGCCGGGGTTCATCAACCTGCGGCTCGCCGACGGCGAATGGCTGCGCGAGCTGCGCACGATCGCCGAGCTCGGGCCTGACTACGGCCGCTCGGCGATGGGGGGCGGGGTGCGCGTCAACGTCGAATACGTCAGCGCGAACCCGACCGGGCCGATGCACATGGGCCACTGCCGCGGCGCGGTGGTCGGCGACGCGCTCGCCAGCCTGCTCGAGTTCGCCGGGCATGAGGTGATCCGCGAGTACTACGTCAACGACGCCGGTGCGCAGGTCGACGTCCTCGCGCGCTCGGCGCACTTGCGTTACCGCGAGGCGCTGGGCGACGACATCGGCGAAATCCCCGAAGGGCTCTATCCGGGTGACTATCTGATACCGGTGGGCCGCGCGCTGGCGGAGGAGTTCGGCAGCGAATTCCGCGACCAACCCGAGGATATCTGGCTGCCGCCGTTCCGCGCCCGCGCGGTCGCGGCCATGCTCGACCTCATCCGCGCCGACCTCGCCAAGCTCGGCGTGCGGCACGACCTGTTCGCTTCCGAGGCCGAGCTCGACGCGTCGGGCGCGATCCAGGTCGCGCTGTCCGAGCTGGAGGCCAAGGGGCTGATCTATCGCGGCGTGCTCGAAGCGCCCAAGGGCAAGGTCGCCGAGGACTGGGAGCCGGTCGAGCTCACCCTGTTCCGCTCGACCGCGTTCGGCGATGACCAGGACCGGCCGATGATGAAGTCGGACGGCAGCTGGACCTATTTCGGCGCCGACGTCGCCTATCACCTCGAGAAACTGCAGAATGCCGACCAGATGATCGACATCTGGGGCGCCGACCACGCCGGTACCGTCAAGCGCATCCGGGCCGCGGTCGAGGCGCTCGCCGGGCGCCCCGCGCTCGACGTCAAGCTGGTGCAGATGGTTCGGCTGCTGCGCGCCGGCGAGCCGGTCAAGATGTCGAAGCGGGCGGGCAATTTCGTCACCCTCGCCGAGGTCGTCGACGAAGTCGGCAAGGACGTGGTTCGCTTCACCATGCTGACCCGCAAGCCCGACGCGCAGATGGACTTCGATTTCGCAAAGGTGGTCGAGGCGTCGAAGGACAACCCGGTGTTCTACGTGCAGTATGCGCGCGCGCGGATCCATTCGACCTTGCGCAAGGCGAAGGCCGAGGGCCTGGCACCCGACCCGGCCGAGCTCGAGCGGCTCGGCGCGGAAGAGCTCGCGCTGGTCAAGCTCGCCGCGCAGTTTCCGCGGATGGTCGAAGCGGCGGCAGCGGCGCGCGAGCCGCATCGGATCGCCTTCTTCCTCTACGACCTCGCCGCCGCGTTCCACGCCTACTGGAACCTCGGCAACGACGCGCCCGACAAGCGCTTCATCGTGGCACACGATGCCGGCCTCACCGGGGCGAGGCTTTTCCTCGCCACCCAGATCGGGCAGGTTGTCCGCAACGGGCTGGCGCTGCTGGGCGTCAAGGCAGTCGAGGAGATGTAGCCATGGTCGGGCGCCGGGGGGACGACGATTTGGTGGGCGGCGAGCAACTGGCGCTGGCCGGCGAGGACGAACGGCTGCCGTGGCTCGAGTCGGGCGAGGACGATGTCGACCCGCCGGGGGTCGATAGCGGTCGCATATTCGGTTTCGTGCTGCTCGCGCTGCTGGCTCTGGCGGCGTTCATCGGCGGGATCTGGTGGTTCGGCAACCGCGCGCCCGAAGCCGAGCTGGTGGCCAACGGCAGCACGATCGAGGCGCCGCCCGGCCCGTATAAGGAAAAGCCTGCCGACCCGGGCGGCAAGCGGTTCGAGGGCACTGGCAACCTCGCGCCGGCGGTGGGCGAGGGCGAACGGCGCGAAGTGCAGCTCGCCGGCGGCGCCGCGCCGCGCCCGAGCATCGATGCGCCGACCACCCGCCCGTCGCCCGGCCCGCCGGCGCCGGCGCCCGCCGCGCGCGGGGTGCCCGTGCAGGTGGGCGCGTACTCGAGCAAGGCCGATGCCGAAGCCGGGTGGCAGCGCTTGCTCGCCCAGACCGACAAGCTCGCCGGGGTGTCGCACCGGGTCGTCCAGGGCCAGGCCGACATCGGCACCGTGTTCCGCCTGCAGGCGATGGCCGGCGATGCCGCTTCGGCCAGCCGGCTGTGCGCCGCGCTGCGCGGCGACGGGGTGGCGTGCCAGGTCAAGCGCTGAACGTACTGCCGCAAGCATAGGGGATTGCGCCCCGCGCTCGCTTGCGGCGGGCGCGGCTTCCGTGCGAGCCTGACGGCGATGACTCCCGCGATCTTCAGCCTGTCGGGCCATTCGCTCACCGCCGACGAACGCGCGCTGTTCCGCGCCGCCGATCCGGCGGGCTACATCCTGTTCGGCCGCAACATCGACACCCCGGCGCAGGTGCGCGCGCTGACCGATTCCCTGCGCGCAATCCACGGCCGCGAGCGGCTGTTCGTCTGCATCGACCAGGAAGGCGGCCGCGTTGCCCGGCTCCGCCCGCCGCATTTCAGCGCCTTCCCTGCGGGCGCGGCGTTCGATGCGCTGTACGAGATCGCCCCCGGCTCTGCGATCGCCGCGGCCCGCGCCAACGCCGAGGCGATGGGGATCGAGCTCGCCGCGGCCGGGATCACCGTCGATTGCCATCCCCCGCTGGACGTGCGCCAGCCGGGCGCGCACGACGTGATCGGCGACCGGGCGCTCGGTGCCGAGCCGCTGCGGGTGGCGGCCCTCGGGCGCGCCATTCTCGAAGGCCTGGCCGCGGCCGGGGTCGCCGGCTGCATTAAGCACATGCCGGGCCACGGGCGGACCACTTGCGACACGCACAAGGCGTTGCCCACGGTGACCGCCAGCGAGGCCGAGCTCGAGACCGACCTCGCTCCTTTCCGTGCCTTGAAGGACACCCCGATCGGGATGACCGGGCATCTGGTGTTCGATGCCTGGGACCCGCACCTGCCGGCGACCCAGTCGCCGACGGTCATCCGCGAGGTGATCCGCGGCAAGATCGGCTTCGGCGGGCTGCTGCTGACCGACGATCTCGACATGGAAGCATTGAGCGGCTCAGTGCCCGACCGCGCCCAGCGTGCGGTCGCCGCGGGGTGCGACCTCGCCCTTTACTGCTGGGCCGACCTCGGGATGATGGCGGAGATCGCCGAGCGGTTGCCGGCGATGGGCGAGCAGACCGCGGCTCGCCTCGACCGTGCGCTGGCCGGGACCGGTGTCGTGCCGCAAGGCGACAAGGCGGAGCTGCTGGCGACTCGCGACCGGCTTCTCGCCATCGCCGGGGCAACCGCGTGAGCACGAACGCGCCGACCCTTTCTCCCGATGCTCCCGCCGAGGACGATTGGGCCGGCATCGCCGCCCCTGCCGACGACGCGGCGCTCTATCTCGAACTCGACAACTGGGAGGGGCCGCTCGACCTGCTGCTCGACCTCGCGCGGCGGCAGAAGGTCGACCTGAAGGCGATCTCGATCCTCGCGCTGGTCGATCAGTACATCGCCTATATCGAGCGGGCCGAGGCGCTGCGGCTCGAACTGGCGGCCGACTATCTGGGGATGGCGGCGTGGCTCGCCTACCTCAAATCCGCGCTGCTGCTGCCGCGCGACGAGCTGGAAGATCCGAGCCCGGAAGAGCTGGCGCTGCGCTTGCAGCTACGGCTCGCGCGGCTGGGCGCGATGCGCGAAGCGGCCGCGCG
>JBGSBH010000049.1:0-13026 GCA_041730635.1 Cypionkella sp. | reverse complement strand
CCGCCGGGGCCGGCCACTACCGCGCCGCCCAGCGGGTCGACCCACACCTCGCTGGCGTGGCTCGCCAGCATGACCCCATCGTCGGTGTATACGATCGCCCAGGACAGTACGGGCTTCTTCGCGGCGCGCACCCGGTCGAGCGCGGCGCCGACGTCCGCGATGTGCACCTGCCCGCCGCCGACAAAGCCCGAGAGATCGAGCACCACCGCCTTGATCCGCTCGTCGGCCGCGGCGGCGTCGATCGCGTGGACCAGTTCCTGCGCGTCGAACTCGCTCATCGGTGCTTCGCCGCTGAGCAGCGCACCCAAAACGTCGATTTCGCTCTTTTCCTCGACGATGGTGCCCGACAGGTCGAGCAGCAGCGCGCCCTCCCGCACCGCCGCCGGGCTCGGCCGCGCGGTCAGCACCGCGTAGAGCGCGAAGAAGAACAGCAGCAGGAACACGAGCGCCAGCCCGTCCTTGACGGCAACGATCAGGTGCCAGACCTTGCGGGCGAACGACATCTTTCGGAATACCCCTCTCGAATGGTTCCGAGATAGGGAACCGGGGCGGGATTTGCCACCCGAATGCGCTTGACCGGCCGATGGGGTTCGACCAAGGGCATGGCTTCGATGACATCGGCGGAAAATTCCGGGGCCGCGGGGCGCTATCCCGCCGGCGCGCGCGCGTTCCCGCACCGCGACCTGCTGGCGATCTCGCAGCTCGAGCGGCACGAGATCCTGTTCCTGCTCGACGAGGCGGAGCAATGGGTGGCGATGAACCGCCGCGCCGCCAAGCACAGCGACCTGCTCGCCGGGCTGACGGTGATCAATGCGTTCTTCGAGAACTCCACCCGCACGCTGCTGAGCTTCGAGATCGCCGGCAAGCGCCTGGGCGCCGACGTCGTCAACATGCACGCTGCCCAATCGAGCGTGAAGAAGGGCGAGACGCTGATCGACACCGCGATCACGCTCGATGCGATGCGGCCCGACGCGATCGTCATCCGCCACGGCAGCAGCGGGGCGACCGCGCTGATCGCCGATAAGGTCGGCTGCCCCGTGCTCAACGCCGGCGACGGGCAGCACGAGCACCCGACGCAAGGCTTGCTCGACGCGCTGGCGCTGCGCAAGGCGCTGCAGGCGCGCGGGCAATCGGGCGAGGATTTCACCGGCCTGACGGTAACCATCTGCGGCGACGTGCTGCACAGCCGGGTCGCGCGCTCGAACATCCTGTGCCTGCAGGCGCTCGGCGCGAGCGTGCGGGTGTGCGCGCCCCCGGCGCTGATGCCGGCCGGGATCGAGGCGATGGGTGCGGCCCCCTTCCACGACTTCGACCGCGCGCTCGAAGGGACGGACGTGGCGATGATGCTGCGCCTTCAGACCGAGCGGATGAGCGGGCGGTTCGTGCCGTCTCCGCGCGAGTACCACCATCTCTACGGCCTCACCGCCCGGCGGCTGGAACGGGCCGCGCCCGATGCCATCGTCATGCACCCCGGACCGATGAACCGGGGCGTCGAGATCGACAGCGACGTGGCCGACGCGATCGACCGTTCGATCATCACGGCGCAGGTGGAAATGGGGGTAGCGATCCGCATGGCCTGTCTCGACGTGCTGACCCGCCGCCGCCGCGGGGTCGCCGGCTGGGAGGAGGGCGCATGACCCCGCGCCCGGTCACCATCGTCCGCGGCAGGCTGGTGATGCCCGACGGGGTGCGCGAGGCCTCGCTGCGCATGGCGGAGGGGCGGATCGCCGGTTTCGCCGGCCCGCGCGAAGGCGACGAGGTGGTCGACGCGCGCGGGCAGTTGGTGGCGCCGGGGCTGGTCGACCTCGGGGTGTTCGCGGTCGACAAGCCAGCGTTCCGCTTCGGTGGGATCACCCGGGCGGCGCTGATGCCCGACCAGAACCCACCGCTCGACTATCCCGCGCGGGTCAACTTCATCGCCAAGAGCGGCAAGCCCGACTTGTGGGTCCACCCGCTCGCCGCGGCCACCGCCGGGCTCGCCGGCGCGCCGCGTGCGGAGATCGCGCGGATGCGCGAGGCCGGGGCGCGCGGCGTATCGACCGGGCGCCGGTGGATCGCCGATTCAGGGGTCATGCTGCGGCTGCTGCGATATGCGGCGATGCTCGACCTCGTGGTGGTCAGCCACGCCGAGGATGCCGGGCTGGCGGGCGAAGCGGCGGCGACCGCGGGCGAGATGGCGACGCGGCTGGGCTTGCCGAGCGCCCCCGCCGAAGCCGAGGCACTGGCGGCAGCGCGCGACATTGCGCTGGCGGAAATGAGCGGCGCGCGGCTGCACCTGCGGCAGGTCACCACCCGGGCCGCGCTCGAGCTGGTGCGCGCTGCCAAGCGCCGAGGCGCTAATGTCACGGCCGGCGTCACACCGGCGCACTTCATGCTGTCCGACCTGGCGACGGTGGGGTTCCGCACTTTCGCCCGGCTGTCGCCGCCACTGCGCGCCGAGGACGATCGCCAGGCGGTGCGCGAGGCGATTGCCGATGGGACCATCGAGGTGGTCGCCAGCGGCCACGACCCCCGCGGGCCGGAGGACAAGCGGCTGCCGTTTGCCGACGCGGCGCCGGGGATGGCGGGGGCTGAGACGCTGCTGCCGATGGCGCTGACCCTCGTGCGCGACGGGCTGATCGATCTGCCGCGCGCGTTCGCTCTCCTCGCCGGCGCGCCGGCGCGCATCCTCGGGGTCGACGCCGGCGCGCTGCGCGAAGGCTGGCAGGCCGACGTCGCGCTGATCGACCCCGAGCGCCCGTGGGTGGTCGACAGCCGGCGGATGGCCGCGACCGCCGGCAACACGCCGTTCGACCGCCAGCCGGTTCAGGGCCGCGTCACGGCGCTGTGGAAGGGCGGCTCGCCGATTTGACCACCCGCGGTATCGACCCGCGCGGGAACTTCGCGCGGGCGCGGGCAATCCCTCATCATGGAGTTCGATCTCGCCCGGTGGCTGCCGCTCGAGGCGGTGCTGGCCCTGCCGTTCGGTGAAGGCTGGCTGGCGCTGGCGATGCTCGCGCTGACCGCGTCGCTCTACGCCGCCGGCGTGCCGGGGGCGCTGCTGCCGCTGTCGTTCTCGTCGGGCGCGCTGCTCGGCTGGGCGCCGGGGACGGCGACCGTCGGCGCCGGCGCGATGATCGGCTCGCTCGTGCTCTATCGGCTGCTCGAGCGCGGCTCGCAGGCGGCGCTACGCGAACGCTTCGCCAGCCGGCTCGCGCGGCTCGAGACGCTGGCGCAGCACGGCGGGGTGCTGCCGATCATCGGCTTGCGGCTGGCGGGCATGCCGCACCTCGCCGTCACCGCGCTGTGCGCGCTGGGCGCCGGCCGAGCTCGCCGCTACGCGCTGGCGACCGCGCTCGGAATCCTGCCGGCGATCGCGCTCTCCGCCACCGCTGGTGCGGCGCTCTAGGGCCGGCTAGAGTTCAGCGGCGCGCGAGCCGCACGCCGATATCGACCGCGCCGGGCAGCGGGCGGCCCTGGGTCCAGGCGTAGCAGCCCTGGCCTTTGCCGCGTACCGACGAGCAGGTCGCCGCTGCTGCCGTGCGCGACAGGCCCCCGGCCGAGACGCGGAAGAAAGTCTTGCCGCGCACCACGGCCTTGGTGATCACCATCTCGTAGCCCGCCAGTTGCGGGAACTGGCGCTCGTAGATGCTCCACGCGCGCCGCGCGCCGGCCTCGCTCGAGAACGAGCCGAGCTGCACGAGGTGGTTGCCGGTTGCCGAGGATGCCGCCGCGGCGCGCGGGGCTCGCGCCGGCGCGGGGCGCGGCGCGCGGGCCGCGACCGCCTGCACGACCGGCTGGGACACGGCGTTGCTGCTGTCTCCAGCCGTCTCGACGGGCGCCATCGGAGCGACGGGTTCGGCAAAGGCCGCCTGGAATTCACGGGTCGGCTCGGCCGGTGCGGCGGGCATCGGCGCGGCTTCGGCGAGCGCGGGAAGCTCGCCCGCGGGCAGATCCGCAGGGGCCGCCGGGGCTTCGGCCTGCGCGGCGAGCTGCTCGATCGTCGGGCTGGCGGCGAGCGCGAGCTGCGCCGGCTGACCGCCGTCGGCAGCGACTTTCGTGCCCAGCAGCGCCGCGACCCGCGTGGGGCCGTGCTCAGCCTGCGCCATCCGGGCCCACTCGGCAAGCCGCTGGTCGAGCTGGTCGGCCGGCACGTCTTCGGCGGCCATGATCCGCGCGCCCGCCCAGTTGCCGTTGAGCGCCAGCGCATACGCGAGGTTCTGCCGCGCCTTGGGCGTGTTGTCGCCGCCGCGCACGGCGCCCGTCAGCACATGGACGCCGCGCGCCGTGTCCCCCGCCAGCGCCAGCGCAAGCCCGAGGTCGGCGGCCGGGATATCGCCCTGCCATTCATCGAGCACCTGCAGCGCCGCCCCGGTGTCTCCGGTTGCGATCGATGCCAGTGCGAAACCGAGCGCGGTGCGCGCGCTTTCGTCGCCGAGCTCGAGCGCATCGTCAAAGCTCGTCCGCGCGGAAAGAAAACGCCCGGCCTCCATGTAGGCGGCGCCGAGCGTCGTGCGATAGGCCGGATTGCGCGGATCGGCCAGCACGGCCGCTTCGGCGTGCGCGATCGCCGCGATGACTTTGCCCTGCTTGAGGGCCGCCTCGGCGCTGCTGGCGGACAGTTCGGCGCGCGGGGCGGCCTTGGTCGCGCACCCCGCCAGCGTCAGCGAGGCAAGGGCGGTGCCGGCGGCCAGCGTCAGCATTCGGGTGGAGCGGTTCATGGTCATTCCCCTCGGATCGTCCGGTCGTCAGCGCCGCTTGACTTGCGCGGCGAGCGCATCGAGTTCGGGCATTTCGGCGAGCAGCGCGTCGAGCGCCTCGGTCACCAGCGCCTGCGCGCTGGCATTGCGAACGGTGCAGGCGAGCTTGAGCTTGAGGTGGCGGTCGGCATCGAGCCGCAACGTGAAAGCCGCGCGCCCGGCGCGGGCGCCGCCTGCCGGGGCGATCCGGCGAGCGATGGTCTCGCGCTGGCGGAGCACCGCGGGCTCGGCGGCGACCTCGCGGACGGCGGGGGTGAGACGGACGATATCGGCGGTCGGCGGGTGCGGATCGCCGTCGCCCATGTCGTTCCAGCCGAGGTCCTCGAGCTTCTCCGGGTCGGCCGGAGCCGCATTCTCGGGCATCGCCGCGAGCGCGGCGTGTTGCGGGCGCATCGCCGGCTTGGCGCCGCCTTTGCGGGCCAGCAGCGTCGGGCTGAGCGAGGCGAAGGAAGTCTCGGCCACTGCGATCGGCCTTTCGTTCGCAGGTTACTGGGCGACGCGGCGGCCGAAGCCGCCTTGCGGGCGATAGGCAGCGCCGGGCGCCTGCTGGTGGTGGTGCGCCGCGCCGGGCGCCGCGAACACCGTGCGGCGGAAGTTCTTTTCCAGCCGGTCGGAGATGTAGTTCCACAGCGCGGCCATCTCGGCGGCCGAGCGCCCTTCGGGATCGACCTCCATCACCGTGCGGCCGTCGATCATCGAGGCGGCGAAATCCGTCCGGTGGTGCAGCGTGATCGGCGCGACGGTGCCGTGCTGGCTGAGCGCGACCGCCGCTTCGCTGGTGATCTTGGCCTTGGGCGTGGCGGCATTGACCACGAAGATCAGCGGCTTGCCCGCGCGCTCGCACAAGTCGACCGTGGCGCCGACGGCGCGCAGGTCGTGCGGGGAAGGGCGGGTGGGGACGACGATCAGCTCGGCGACGCCGATCACCGACTGGATCGCCATGGTGATCGCCGGCGGAGTGTCAATCACCGCGAGCTTGAAGCCCTGCTGGCGCAGCACCTGCAGGTCGCTCGCGAGGCGGGCGACGGTGGTCTGCGCGAAAGCCGGGTATTCCGCCTCGCGCTCGTTCCACCAGTCGGCGAGCGAGCCCTGCGGGTCGATGTCGATCAGGACGACCGGGCCGGCACCGGCGCGCTGCGCCTGCACCGCCAGGTGTCCCGAAAGCGTGGTCTTGCCCGAACCACCCTTCTGCGAAGCCAATGCCAAGACGCGCAAGGCTCGATCCCCCGTTAGATTGCCATGCCGAGGCGCCATCGATGCACCTCTCGCGGCAGGGGATCGCAGGATGGCCCTAATATTGGGTTAACGCTGTGCGGCGCGATGGCCGCCACAACCCGCCGCCCCGTGCCGCCGGAGAAACCTTTTGCTAACGGGGCGTTCACTATGTCAGGTTTCCGCACCGCCGCGCACGGCGAAGAGAAGGGGAACCGCGAGCGATGACGCGATGGAAGCCTGCGCTGGCCGCTGCCGCCGCGTTCGGCGCGCTGTTCGCCTGGACCGGCGCGGCGCGGGGCGAGGTCAAGGCGGGAGTCGATGCGTGGAGCGCCGGAGACTTTGCACGCGCGGTCGCCGAATGGCGGGGCCCGGCGGCCAAGGGTGATGCCGATGCACTGTTCAATCTGGCGCAGGCCTATCGCCTCGGGCGCGGGGTGCCGATAGACCTGAAGCAAGCGGAAACGTATTATGCCCGGGCCGCGGCGAAGGGTCACCTGAAGGCGGCCGACAATTACGGACTGCTGCTGTTTCAGGACGGGCGGCGCGAGCAGGCGCTGCCCTATGTGTCCGCCGCGGCCGAGCGCGGCGATCCGCGCGCCCAATATCTGATCGGCATCGCGCACTTCAACGGCGACCTGGTGGCGAAGGACTGGGTCAAGGCATATGCGCTGCTGACGCTGGCCAACGCGGCCGGCCTCCCCCAGGCCGGCCCGGCGATCCGTCAGATGGATCAGCACGTGCCGCTTTCACAGCGCCAGCAGGCGCAGGCGCTGGCCGCGCAGATCCGTGCCAGCGCCGACGCGCGCCGATCGAGCGAGATGGCCGCCGCCGACCTCGGCAGCGGTGCACCGGCGATCGTGGCGGGACCGGCGATGCCTGCCCCCGCGCCGGCTGTCGCGGCGGGGGTACCGCAGCCGGTCGCGCGGGCAACGGTAACCCCCTCGATCGCCGCCGCGGAAGCCGCGGTAGCCGAAGCGATGCGCGCGACGGGAACCGAGAGTCCGGCGACCGCCGGCGCGGACTACGCGCGGCCCGCGCCAACGGCGCGCCCGGCGCGCGATCTGGCTCGGGCCACGCCGCCCCCGAGCCGGCCGCGCACGAGCGCCCCGCCGCCGACCTTGCCTGCCCCGGCAGCGGATACCGCGCAAGGAGCGTGGAAGCTGCAGCTCGGTGCGTTCTCGGTTGCCGGCAACGCGCAGCGTGCATGGTCCCAGGTCGCCGGCCACGCGGCGCTGGCGGGCAAATCCCGGCAGACGGACCAGGCCGGGCGCTTGACCCGCCTGCTCGCGGCCGGCTGGCCGACCCAGGGGGCGGCCCAGGCAGCCTGCAACCGTCTGAAGGCAGCCGGGCACAGTTGCCTCGTGACGCGCTGAACGCTTTCGCCATTGCCCATCGTGCGGTAGAACCCGCCAGGGGAATGGGCGGGGGACGATGATGAGCGCGCAGGCGGCGGCTACGCGATCGGCGCACGGGGCTGTTGCAGCGCCCGGGGCGCCGCGGCCGGTCGAAACGCAGGGCCGGATCGACAGCCTCGATTTCATCCGCGGCGTGGCCGTGATGGGCATACTCGCGGCCAACATCGTGGCCTTCGGGCAGCCGTTCGCCGCGTACATGTACCCGGCGAGCTTCCTCAGCGGGCACGACGCGCTGGCGGACCAGCTATGGATCGCGCAGTTCGTGCTGATCGACGGCAAGATGCGCGGCCTGTTCACGCTGCTGTTCGGGGCGGGGCTCTACCTGTTCATGGAACGGGCCTGGGCACGCGGTTCGACCCGGGCGCTGCAGGTGCGCCGGCTCCTGTTCCTGCTGCTGTTCGGAATGGTGCACTTCTTCTTCATCTGGCGCGGCGACATCCTGACTTACTACGCGCTCGCCGGGCTGATCGCGCTCCTGTTCGTCAAATGGAGCGCGCGCGCGCAGCTCAAGATCGGCCTGGCCGCGTACTTTGCCGGCGCGCTGCTCTTCGCCGCGTCGATGACTCCGTTGCACTTCGTTGCGGAAACACCTTTCGGCGAGCGAACCGAAATGCGCGAGTTCCGCGCCGGGCTCGAGGACGCGAAGCAGTGGGCGATCGACGACGACGCGCTCGAAACCCGGCTGACGCAGCAGGGCGATTACGCGGCGCTGACTGCGCATCGCTTCGCGGTCCACGGCTTCGAGCAGTTGACCAACTTCCTGCTGTTTGCGCCCGAGACCCTGCCGCTGATGCTGATCGGCATGGCGCTCTACCGGCTGGGACTGTTCAGCGGCGGATTCGACCCGCGTCGGCAGCGGCTGTGGGGGTGGGTCGGGCTCGCGCTCGGTGCCGGGCTGAGTTGGCTGATCGCGTTGTGGGCGGCGGGAACGGGCTTCGCCTATTATGCGACGCTCGCCGCGTTCATCGGGTTGAGCGCTATTCCGCGGCTGCTGATGACGCTGGGGCTGGCGGCGTTGCTCGCCCTCTATGGTGCGCGGGCCCGCGGCTTCCTCTCGGCTCGCATCGCTGCCGCCGGTCGGGCCGCCTTCAGCAATTATCTCGGCACGTCGATCGCCATGCTGTTCGTCTTCCACGGATGGGCGGCCGGGCTGTTCGGCAGGCTCGAGCGGCCCGAGCTCTATCTGATCGTCGCGCTCGCATGGGCGGCGATGTTGCTGTGGTCGAAGCCGTGGCTCGAACGCTTCCGCTACGGGCCGCTCGAATGGTTATGGCGCTGCCTCACTTACGGGCGGATATTCCCGCTGCGCCGATAGCGCTTGCACTTGCGAACGTCTCGCATTAGCATGGCGAGGTCTGCTGGAGACCGGCCGATGTACGTCTGCGTCTGCAATGCCATCCGCGAATGCGAACTGCGCCGCGCGGCGCTGCGCGCG
Source organism: Cypionkella sp. (assembly GCA_041730635.1). Lineage (GTDB taxonomy): Bacteria > Pseudomonadota > Alphaproteobacteria > Sphingomonadales > Sphingomonadaceae > Tsuneonella. The sequence continues at coordinate 4,222 of JBGSBH010000049.1, read as the reverse complement.
CCGGGTGATGCGGAGGCGGTCTACGCGTCGCTCGGCAAGCGGCCGAACTGCGGCCAGTGCCTCGAGGAAGCCGACGACATGATCGCCGAAGAGCGCGCGCTAGCCGCGATCCCGTTCGCCGCCTGACACCCCGCCATTGACCTTGCGAGGCACTCGCAAATGGCGGAATTCCGCCATTTTTTGCGTTTCGGCCGCTTGCGGAACAAGGCCCACGCGCGCATAGGCGTGGCCAGGCGCCACAGGAGATTTGCGCGATGAAGGGCGATCCGACGGTCATCGATTATCTGAATCGGGCGCTCACCAACGAGCTGACCGCGATCAACCAGTATTGGCTGCACTACCGGGTGCTCGCCCACTGGGGCATCCACAAGCTGGCCGAGTACGAGCGGCACGAATCGATCGACGAGATGAAGCACGCCGACACGCTGGCCGAGCGGGTGCTGTTTCTCGACGGATTGCCGAACTTCCAGGCGATCCATCGGCTCAAGGTCGGCGAGACGGTCGAGGAAATCCTTCGCGCCGACCTCGAGCTGGAGATGGAGGCAATTCCGCTGCTGCGCGACGCGATCCAGCACTGCGAGAGCGTGCGCGATTATGTCAGCCGCGAAATATTCGAGCGGATTCTCGAAAGCGAAGAAGAGCACGTCGATTTCATCGAGACCCAGTTCGAGATGATCGAGCGGATGGGGCTGCCCAACTACGTCCAGTTGCAGAGCGTGCCCGCCGGGGAGGGCGGCGAGGGCTGAGAACCCTCCGTCATCCCGCGCCAAGGTGCTCGACGAGAATCTTGCCGCCGAGCGCGATCAGCACCAGGCCACCGAGCAGCTCGGCGCGCGCGCCGATGCGCGCTCCGGCGCGCCCGCCGAGGCCATAGGCGACCACGCACAGCACGCCGGTGGTCCCGCCGATGATCAGGCATGCGAGCGCGATCGGCTGTCCGAGCAGCGGCAGCGCGATCCCCGCCGCCGCCGCGTCGACGCTCGTCGCCACCGAGGCGGCCGCGAGCCCGCCGTAGTGCGATGCGGCCGAGCCGCCCCCGGCATCGGGCCCGCGCAGCGCCTCGCGGATCATCCGAAGGCCGAGAACCGTCAGCAGCGCGAAGGCTATCCAGTGGTCGAAGGCGGCGATCGCGCCGGCAAGCGCGACCCCGAGACCCCAGCCGACCAGTGGCATCAGCCCTTGGGCGATGCCGAATGCCGCCCCGACCTCGAGCGCGCGGCGGGCACCGGGCTCGCCGGCCGCGCCCCGCGCGACCGCCACCGCCACCGCGTCCATCGCCAGCCCGAGCGCGAGGATCGCCAGCGCCAGCATCGACGTCAGTCCTTGGCGTAGGGGTTCTTCGGGCTCTTCAGCACCACCCTCACGGGCACCGCTTCGAACCCCAGCGCCTTGCGGATGCCGTTGACCAGATAGCGTTCGTAGCTCTTGGGCAGCATGTCGAGCCGGGTGCCGAACACCACGAACCGCGGCGGGCGGGTGCCGGCCTGGGTGATATAGCGCAGCTTGATCCGCCTGCCCTTCGGGGCGGGCGGAGGGTTCGCCTCGAGCGCGTCGTCGAACCAGCGGTTGAGCGCCGCGGTCGGCACCCGGCGCGACCACGCCTCGCGCAGCTCGAAGGCGACCTTGAGCATCGTGTCGAGACCCTTGCCGGTCTTCGCGCTGACCGCGAGCACCGGCAGCCCGCGGACCTGCGCAAGGCCTTCGTCGAGCGCGCCCTTGATCCCGTTGAACAGCCGGCTGGCATCGCCGCCCGGTTCCTGTCCGGCGATGTCCCACTTGTTGATCGCGACCATCAGCGCGCGGCCTTCCTCGAGCACCATCGAGGCGATCTTCAGATCCTGGTGCTCGAGCCCGCGGGTCGCGTCGAGCAGCAGCACCACCACTTCGGCGAAGTCGATCGCGTGCTTGGCGTCGGCCACCGCGAGCTTTTCGAGCTTGTCGGTGACCGCCGCGCGCTTGCGCATCCCGGCGGTGTCGATCAGGCGGATGTCGCGCACTTCGCCTTGCGCGTCGGTCCACCGCCAGTCGACCGCGATCGAATCGCGGGTGATCCCTGCTTCGGGGCCGGTCAGCAGCCGCTCCTCGCCGAGCAGCCGGTTGATCAGCGTCGATTTGCCCGCGTTCGGTCGGCCGACGATCGCCAGCTTGAGCGGCCCTTCGGCCGGCTCGTCCTCGTCCGCGTCCTCGCTTTCGGCCTTCGCGCCGATGACCGGCCACAACGCATCGAACAAGTCGGCGACGCCCTCGCCGTGCTCGGCCGAAAGCGCCACCGGCTCGCCGAACCCGAGCGCAAAGGCTTCGAACAGCCCGGCGTCTCCGGTGCGGCCTTCGGCCTTGTTGGCGACCGCGATCACCGGGACCGATTGGGTGCGCAGCCAGCGGGCGATCTCTTCGTCGAGCGGCGTCACCCCGGCGCGCGCGTCGATCACGAACAGCGCGGCGTCCGCTCCTTCCAGGCTGACCTCGGTCTGTTGGCGCATCCGCCCGGGCAGCGTCTGCGGGTCGTCGTCTTCCCATCCGGCGGTGTCGACGACGGTGAACTCGAGCCCGGCGAGCACCGCGTCGCCCATCCGGCGGTCGCGGGTGACCCCGGGCTGGTCGTCGACCAGCGCGAGCTTCTTGCCGACCAGCCGGTTGAACAGCGTCGATTTGCCGACATTCGGGCGGCCGATGATGATCACGGTGGGTTTCATCGCGCCCGCGCAGGTGGCCGGTTGCGCCATGGTTGGCAAGCGCGCGGCTGCCGTTGCCGCGTCGTTAACCGTTTTCCGAAGGCGCGGGCTAACCGTCGAGGCGGCAGGTAAGCCGTCATGAGGGGTCTGACAACTTATCTCGCCTGCGCGGCGGCTCTGGGCGTGCCGGGGATGGTCCGCGCCGAGGTCGCCGGGGGCGCATTCACCGCTGAGACGCGGGCCGAGCTGCCGCCCTACCTCCAGTGCGTGCCCTACGCGCGCGAGCGAACCGGCGTGGAAATCTACGGCGACGCGCGCACCTGGTGGAGTCAGGCGGAGGGACGTTACCGGCGCGGCACCGAGCCGCGGCCGGGCGCGGTGATGGCCTTCCAGCCGAGCGGTTCGATGGTGCTCGGGCATGTCGCCGCGGTCGCGCGGGTGATCGACCGGCGCACGGTGCTGCTCGACCATGCCAACTGGTCGCCCATCGACGGACGTCGCGGGCAGATCGAGCGTGGAGTGAAGGCGGTCGATGTCTCACCCGGGAACGACTGGAGCCAGGTGCGCGTGTGGTACGCCCCGCTGCAGGATCTCGGCACGACCGCATGGCCGGTGGCAGGCTTCATCTACAACGAGCGCGATCCCCGCGCGCCCTTCGGCGGGCCGCGCGTGCTGGCCCGCGCGAGCGAGGCAATCGCGCCCGCCGCGCTGTCGCCGGCCCCGTCGAAAGCGTTCGCGCAGGCTTTCGCCGATCTCGGGCGACCGGCCGCGGCGCTAGTTTTTGGTTCAATGCAGTTGAAGCAGAAGTTTATGCGATGGCTTCTTTATTCATTGCATTGCTTTTTTGGTTAGGTTTGCGTTGGGAACAAGACATGGATACGCCTAGAGGAAATAAATGGTTACTAATTATTTCTTTAGTTGTTGGGCTATCATTTGGAGTTCACTTCATGGCTTTATTAACAATTCCCGCCATTGGTTTTCTTTATTTTTTCAAACATTATAAAGAAGTTACCATTAAAAATTTTATAATTGCCAATGTTGTGGTTATTGCCATCTTATTATTTATCTTCAAGTTATTGCTACCATTGACCATGGCTTTCTTTGCAAAGACAGAAGTTTTTATGGTGAACAACTTAGGAATGCCATTTAATTCCGGAACTATTTTTGTAGCCTTAGTTTTTATTGCATTCTTCTATTTTGGCCTGAAATATACCAAACAAAAAGGACACGTATTTTACAACACAATCATATTATGTATTTTGTTTATTTTGATAGGATTCTCAACTTGGATGATGTTACCTATCAGAGCAAATGCCAATACGGTAATTAACGAAAATAAACCTTCGGATGCAGCGGAAGTTCTGGCGTATTACAACAGGGAACAATATGGCGTAAACCCTTTGTTTTACGGACCTCAGTACACAGAGACTTTTGCCGGATTAGATAAAAATAATCCTTATTTAGACAAAGCTCCAAACTACGAAAGAGACTATAAAACAGGCAAGTATCTTATTACAAATAATTTCAAAAATGCCGAACAGAACAGTGAT
>JBGSBH010000048.1:0-13081 GCA_041730635.1 Cypionkella sp. | reverse complement strand
CCCCTTTCCGCTATGTTGTCACAGCCGAGGGGGGGCGGCCGCCACCAAACTCGGCTCATCCCAGTTTCCCTAAATCTGGCAATGCAAACTGGTGATCGCGAAGCATCGGGTCGACATTGCCGGCGACGATCTGGACCGAGTTCGACAGCGTTTTCGCTCGTTCGACCGCCCGGGCGACATCCTTGTTGTGGCCGTGTGCGGTGTCGATGATCACCACGTCGACCTCCGCCTCGATCAGCGCCCGGGTGCGCTCGAAGCCCTTGTCGCCCACGGTCGAGGCCGCCGCCACCCGCAGCCGGCCGCCCTCGTCCTTGGTCGCCGCGGGATAGGTCACCGCCTTTTCGATGTCCTTGACGGTGATCAGCCCGACGCAGCGATAGTCGCCATCGACCACCAGCAGCTTTTCGATCCGCCGCTGGTGGAGCAGCCGGCGGGCCTCGTCCTGGCTGGTGCCGAGCGGCACGGTAGCGAGGTTCTCGCGGGTCATCAGCTCGCGCACCGGCTGGCCGGGGTTCTCGGCGAAGCGGACGTCGCGGTTGGTGAGGATGCCGCACAGCTTGCCGTTGCCGTCGGTCACCGGGATTCCGCTGATGCGGTTCTCGGCCATCAGCGCCTGCGCTTCGCCCAGCGTCGCATCGGGCCCGATGGTGATCGGGTTCACCACCATCCCGCTTTCGAACCGCTTGACCGCGCGCACCGCGGCGACCTGTTCCTCGAGCCCGAGGTTGCGGTGGAGCACCCCGATTCCGCCGAGCTGCGCCATGACGATCGCCATGTCAGCCTCGGTCACCGTGTCCATCGCCGCCGACAGCACCGGGATGTTGAGCGCGATCCCGCGGGTGAGCTGCGTGCGGGTGTCGGCCATGCTCGGCAGGATGTCGCTTTCGCCCGGGCGCAGCAGCACGTCGTCGAAAGTCAGGCCGAGGGGGATGTCGTCGTGTGCCACTGCTGCGCGCTTTCGCCGGGGTTTCGTGGCGGCTCCCCTTAACGAGGCGGGCGCACGGCGGCTAGGGGGCCGCGGCGCTTTTTCCGGCGGTCGCCGGCCAGCGCCGCGGGTCGGCGAAATGGCGCACCAGCGCGAGCATCAGCGCGAAATCCTCGATCGCCCCGCCGAGCTCGATCCCGCCGGCCTCGTCGGCCGGGCGGTGATAGCGCTCGGCATTGAAGCGTTCGACAAGCTCCCGCCGGGCGAACGCGCTGGTCACCGCGACCGCCGGCACGTCGCGCTGGAGCAGCGCCCAGCCATCTTGCCGGCGGACGTAAGTCTGCGCCAGCGTCTCGTCGCCCTCCTCGCGGCCCATCGCCTGCAGCACTTCGGCGATGCCGGGATCGAGCGGGGTCAGCCCCTTGCCGACGATCGCCACCGGGCCGCCCGCGGGCGCGATCGCCACGCTGTCGAGGTTGAATGCTGCGACCACCGTGTCGAGCGGGATCGGCGGGTTCTCGGCGAACGCCTGCGCGCCGAGCAGCCCCCATTCCTCGGCGGTGGTGGCGACGAAGTAGATATCGCGCTCGGGCCGCGGGCCCGCCGCGAGCGCGCGGGCGAGCTCGGTCAGCATGGCGAGCCCGCTGGCATTGTCGACTGCCCCGTTGCAGATCGTGTCGGCGGCACCCGGCGGCGCGCAGGCGCCGAAATGGTCCCAGTGCGCCAGCAGCAGCACCGCGCCGGCGCCGGGGCGCTTGCCCGGCAGCCGGGCGATCAGGTTGTGCGTGCGGACCGTGCCCGGCGCCGAAGTCGCCTCGAGCGTGGCGGTGAGGTCGAGCGGCTGCGGGCGGAACCCCGGCTCGGCCGCGGCGCGCGTCAGCGCCGCCCAGCGCTCGCGCCCGACCAGCGCCTCGGCCGCTTCGCGGGTGACGAACCCGTCGAGCGTCCCCGCCGGCTCGCTCGCGGCGAGGCGGTAGCCCCCGCGCTGGCGGGCGGCGACGAGGCTGTCGAACTCGGCGCGGTCGGCAACCACCGCGAGCGCCGCTGCCGCGCCGCTGCGCAGCAGAGCCTCGCGCTGCTCGGCCTCGCCGGCGTGGTCCCACAGCATCAGTGCGACCCGGCCGGCTAGCTCCGAACGATCGAGCTGCACCCCGGCGTCGCCCACGAACACCACCGGCGCGCGTTCGACCAGACCGCGCGCGCCCGCGGCGAACACCGCTGCCGCGCCCTCGGGGAGCGGGACCGGCCGCCCGGCACGGTGGAACCGCACCGCGCTCCGGTCGGGGGTGCTGGTGGCGAGCTCGACCGGGGCGAACCACGGATTGGCCGGATCGTTGGTGCCCGAGACCAGCCCGGCCGCCTGCCATTCGCGCGCCAGGTAGCGCAGCGTCTTGGCCTCTCCCTCGGTGCCCGGCTGGCGGCCGGCGAAATCGTCGCTCGCGAGCATTTCGATGTGACGCGTCAGCGCGGTGCGCAGCGCGGTGTCGTCCTGCTTCGGCGGCCCGCCGGCGCGCGGGGCGACGCAGCCCGCGAGCAGCGCCAGCAGCAGGAGCACCGCGACCCGCATCGATTTGCCCCTGTTCTCCTTCGCGCCGAAGCCTACTCGGCGGTCCACCCGCCGTCCACGCTCCAGTTCGCGCCGGTGACGTTCTGCGCCTCGTCGCGGCAGAGGAACACCGCGAGCGCGCCGATCTCGGCCGGCTGGACGAACTTCTTGGTCGCCTGCTTCACCAGCAGCACCTCGTCGATCACCTGTTCGCGGGTGAGGCCGCGCGCCTTCATCGTGTCGGGGATCTGGTTCTCCACCAGCGGGGTCCAGACGTAGCCGGGGCTGATGCAGTTCGCGGTCACGCCGTGCGGGGCGAGTTCGAGCGCGACCGTCTTGGTCAGCCCGTCGAGCCCGTGCTTGGCGGCGTTGTAGGCCGACTTGAACGGCGAGGCGACTTTCGAGTGGGCGCTGGCGGTGTTGACGATCCGGCCCCACCCCTTCTCCTTCATCGCCGGTACCGCGAGGCGGATGGTGTGGAACGCGGCCGACAGGTTGAGCGCGACGATCGCTTCCCACTTGGCGACCGGGAACTCCTCGACCGGGCTGACGTGCTGCATGCCGGCGTTGTTGACCAGGATGTCGACCGGCCCGGCCGCCGCCATCAGCGCCTCGCAGCCGGCCGCGGTGGTGAGGTCGGCCGCGACGTGCTCGGCGCCGAGCTCGCTGCGCAGGCGGGCGATCTCGCTCTCCTCGCCGAAGCCGCTCAGCACCACCTGCGCCCATTCGGCGCGCAGCGCACGGGCGATCGCGAGGCCGATGCCCGAGGTGGAACCGGTGACGAGCGCGCGCTTGCCGGACAGGAACATTTGCCCTCCTTCGACCATTGTGCGGCCGACACGGCCGGCGCTCGCCCTCTCGCGGCGCGCGGCGCGGCTGTCCAGAACAATGCGGCGGGTCCGCGCGAAAACATGGGGTGCGTGGATCGATGCGGCTCAATCCGTTCAACGCTTCGAACATCAACGTGACCGGAGGCGGAGGGGGCGGTTTTCCCGGCGGAGCCGGCGGCGGCGTTGGCTGCGGGACGATCGTGATCGCGCTGATCGCGGCGCTGGTGTTCGGGGTCGATCCGGCGGCGATGCTCGGCGGGATGCAGCAGGCCGGCCCGTCACCGGTCCAACAAGGCGGCGGGTCCCGGCAGTCGGTGCAGGAGCTGTGCACCGCCAACGCCTATGCGAACGAGGCGTGCAACGCGCTGTCGTCGCTGAACGAAACATGGGAGCCTGCGTTCGCAGCGGCGAACATTCCGTTCCGGCAGCCGACGCTGGTATTCTATTCGGGCGGCACCCGGTCGGGGTGCGGGAACGCCTCCTCGTCGATGGGGCCATTCTACTGTCCCGCCGATCAAGGCATCTACATCGACACCAGCTTCTACGATCAAATGCAGAACCAACTCGGAGCCGGCGGTGACTTCGCGCGCTATTACGTGATGGCGCACGAATACGGCCACCATATCCAGACGTTGACCGGCGTCGCGGACGCGATCCGCAGCGCGCAGAGTCAGAACCCCCGGGCGGCGAACCAGTTGCAGGTGCGGATGGAGCTGCAGGCGGACTGCTACGCCGGGGTGTGGGCAGGCAGGAACCGCAACCTCATCGAACCGGGCGATTTCGAGGAAGGGATGACCGCCGCGAGCGCGATCGGCGACGACGCGCTGACCGGCGGCCGGGTAAGCGCGGAAAACTTCACCCACGGCACCAGCGCGCAACGCTCCGAAGCGCTCAGGCTGGGAATGCAGACCGGAGACGACACCGTGTGCGATCGCTATGTCCAGGTTCGCTGAACTCGGCGCCGCTGCGGCGCTCGCACTGGCGCTGTCGGCCGCGCCGGCGCTCGCTCGCGAGCCCGACCAACCGGTGCTGGGCCAGACCCCCGATGCCGAGGACGTCGCGCTGACCCCGGTCGAGGATCTCAACCTGAAGAAGGATGCGATTCCCCCGGCCCTGCTGGCGGCCGCGGCCGACCCCTACGCCAGCGCCGGCCTGCGCAAGTGTGCCGACATCGCTGCCGCGATCGCCCCGCTCGACGCCGCGCTCGGCCCGGACATGGACGTCGCCGATGTCGCCGGCGAGCGGGTCAGCGCCGGCGCGGTGGCGAAGAGCGTGGTCGCCTCGTTCATCCCGTTCCGCGGCGTGATCCGCGAACTCACCGGCGCGGCGGACCACCAGCGCGAGTTTCAGGCGGCGATCTACGCCGGGGCTGTCCGGCGGGGATTCCTCAAGGGGCTCGGCCAGCAGATGAAGTGCGCCTATCCCGCGCGCCCGGCCTTCACGCGGGTCGCCGCTCCCGGCGGCAACGGCGAGAACGGGTCGGCGAGCGCCGAGCCCGCGAGCTTCGTTTCCGAGCCTGTCGTACAGGGCAAGCCGGCCAGCAGCAAGCGCTGACGGCCGATGGCGGGAGCGGCCGCGGCCGCCCCCGCCTGCTCGCCGTGCCGGGGACTGGCACGGGCGAACCTCAGTCCTTGTTTTCGAGCCGGGCGATTTCGCGATCGAGCTCGGCGAGCACCGATGCGCGGGCCTCCGCGCTGATGTCGCTGTTGCGGGCGATGGCCGAGCGCGCCGCGCGCAGGCCGTCGACCGCGTGGCCGGCGGGCGCGCGCTGGCAAATGCGAATCACCCGGCGCCCGTCGTCGCTGCGGGTTTCATTCACCCCGGTGCCGCCCGCGCAGTCGGCGATCACGCGCGGTACCATTTGCGCGATCCGCGCGCGGTCGACCAGCACCCGCTCCGGCAGATCGCGGTCGAGCTTGGCCAGCCGTTCCTCGAGCGCGCGCATCTTGGCCTCGAACTCGGGTGTCCCGGGCTCGACGCTGGTGCCATCCTTGTCGCGGATGATGAACTGGCGGACCGCCTTGTCGCCGTCGCCTTTCGCACGCTCGCCTTCCGGCGAGGATAGGCGGCGGACGATGACCACTTCGCGGCGGTCGGCGCCGTCCTTGCCGGGCGCGATCCGCTCGACCCGGACCTGCGGCGGCTCCGGCGCGGCGGGAGCTTCCGGCGCCGCGGGCGCCGCCGGCGGCACCGGCGCTTCGGGCGCTTCAGGCGCTTCGGACGCGGCCTGCGCGTAGCTGAACGAGGCGGTCAGCGGCAACGCGAGCGCGGCGAGGCCGACGAGCATCCCGCCGGCGCGGCGTCGGCGGAGCGAGTGATCGGTCATGGTGAGGTTCCTCAAGCGGTGGACGATCGATTTGTCGCCGAGCACCGGGCAGGCCATCGGCGCTGCGAGCGCGAAGCGCGGGGCGGCCGAAGCGCCGGCGATCAGCGCCGCGTAGCGCGCCCGCTCCGCCCGCGCGCAGCCTTCGACCACGCGGGCGTCGCACGCGGCCTCCTGGTCGCGCCGCATCGCGGTCCAGCCGAGCCGGGAGAGCGGATTGAACCAGTGCAGCGCGAACAGCGGCAGCATCGCGAAGTTGGCCGCCAGATCGTGCGCCCGGTGGTGCGCCAACTCGTGCGCCAGCGCGAGGTCGCGCGCACCGCGGTCGGGCTGCGCCATGAACCCGGGCGGCAGTGCGATCACCTTGTCGAGCACGCCGAACGCCAGCGGCGAGCGGGTCGCCGGGCTCTCCACGAGACGGACCCGGCCGGCTGCGCCCACGGAGCGCGCCCGGTGGAGCAACTCGTGCCGCAACCGGCGATACGCGGCGAGCCGCAGCGCGACGTAGCCGAGCGCTCCGGCGAGCCAGAGCGCAACCAACAGCGCTGCGCCGTCGAACGCGGTCTCGGGCATGGAACTCGCCGGGAGCGCGTGCGCCAGGTCGATCGACGCAGCGGCGAATTCGGCGCGCGGCTCGGGCGGCGGGGCCAGCGAAGCCGGCAGCACGATCGGCGGCAGCGCCAGCCGGAGCAGCGGGAGCGCCCACAGCAGATAGGCCGTCCGGGCCCCGAAATGGCGCGCCACCGGGCGGCGGATCAGCAGCACCAGGGCGATCAGCGCGCCCGTCCAGACGAGCGTTTCGAGGAGCCAGGTCATCGCCGCAGCTCCTTCAGCAAGGCTTCGATCTCGGCCAGATCCTGCTCGGTCAGCGCCTCGCTCTCCGCAAGGTGCGCGAACAACGGCGCCGCGCGTCCGCCGAACAGCCGCTCGACCAGCCGCTTCGATTCGCTGCCGACGTAATCGGCACGCTCGACCAGCGGGGTGTAGAGGAAGCGGCGGCCGTCGGGCTCGGTCGCCACGGCGCCTTTCGCCACCAGCCGGCTGAGCAGGGTCTTCACGGTGGGCATCGACCAATCGCGGCTGGCACAGACCGCCTCGCACACCTCGACCGCGGTGGCGGGGCTGCGCTCCCACAACGCCTCCATCACCGCGTGCTCGGCTTCGCTGATCCGCTCCACCGCCTGTTCGCTGTCGTCGCTCATGCAGCCCTCCCCGGCGACTACGCTTGTGCACACGACGATTACGGCTGTAAACATGAAGCGCCGATGAACGCCTGTTCAGCGCCCGCCAGCGCGGTTACAGCAGCGCGCGATGGAGCGCAGTCATCCGGTCCCGCACGCCGTTCGCCGACTGGCCGACTGCCACAACGTCGCCGATTTCCGCGAGCTGGCCTGGCGCCGGCTGCCCTACCCCGTGTTCCACTACATCGACGGCGGGGGCGACGATGAAGTCACCCGCCGGCGCAACACCGAAGCGTACGAGGCAGTCGATCTGGTGCCCAACGTGCTCGCCGGGGTCGGCACTATCGACGCCTCGACAACCGTCATGGGCCGCACCACCGGCCTGCCGCTGATCCTCAGCCCGACCGCGCTGCAGCGTCTGTTCCACTGGCAGGGCGAGCGCGCCGTGGCGCGCGTCGCGGAGCGCCACAACCTGTGGTTCGGCATCTCCAGCCTGTCGAGCGTCAGCATCGAGGAGATCGGCGCGAACTACGCGGGCCCCAAGATGCTGCAATACTATTATCACAAGGACCGTGGGCTCAACGCGGCGCTGGTCGAGCGCGCGCGGGCGGCGAAGTTCGACGCGATCGCCCTCACCGTCGACACGATCGTCTCGGGCAACCGCGAGCGGTGCAAGCGCACTGGCTTCACCACCCCGCCGCGGTTCACCCCGGCGAGCTTCGTATCTTACGCCGCGAAGCCTGGGTGGGCGGCGAACTTCCTGTTCCGCGAGCGGCTCAGCCTGCCCAACCTCGAACGCCACGTCGGCGAAGGCAGCCGCACTGCGATCTCGATCCAGGACTATTTCAACACGATGCTCGACCCCGACATGGACTGGCGCGCGGTCGAGCGGCTGCGGGCGGACTGGGGCGGCACGTTCTGCCTGAAAGGCGTGATGAGCGTGGCCGATGCGCGCCGTGCGGCGGACATCGGCTGCGATGCGATCATGCTGTCGAACCACGGCGGCCGCCAGCTCGACGGCGGGCGTGCGCCGTTCGACCAGCTGGCTGAAGTGGTGGACGCGGTGGGCGACCGGATCGAGGTGATCTGCGACGGCGGGGTGCGCCGCGGCAGCCATGTGCTGAAAGCGCTCGCCACCGGCGCGAAGGCCGCGTCGGGAGGCCGCCTCTACCTCTACGCGCTGGCCGCGGGCGGCGAGCCCGGCGTCGAGCGCGCGGTGACGCTGATGCGCGAGGAGATCGAACGCGGCATGCGGCTGATGGGGGTCAGGACGGTCGGCGAGCTCGACCGCACGATGCTGCGCCGGCGGCCGTGAGCGCGGTCTACGCCTTCGGCCCGTTCGTGCTCGATCCGGCGGACCGGCGGCTGTGCCGCGACGGCGCGCCGGTCGAGGTCAACGCCCGCTACCTCGATGCGCTGATCCTGCTGGTCGCCGAGCGCGGGCGGCTGGTGACCAAGGACCGCTTCATGGACGAAGTGTGGCGCGGCATCCCGGTGACCGACGAAGCGCTCACACAGTGCATCCGCTCGCTGCGCCGCGCCCTGGGCGACGATGCCGCTGCGCCGCGGTTCATCGAGACGGTGCCGCGGCACGGTTACCGCTTCGCCGCCGACGTTACCCAGGCGGGCGATCCGCCCATGCCCATGCCCGCGCCCGCGCCGGCGCCCGCGCGCGTAGTTCGGGCTGCAGGCGTGGGCCGCGAAGCGGTCGCGGGCGCGCTCGGCGGCGGGCTCGCGGGCGTAATCGGCGCCCTGGGCTACGTCAGCCTCGGACTGGTCGCGGGGGGCGTCGGCGCCGCCTCGACGCTGCTGGTGCTGGTCAGCATCAATCTGCTGCTCGGCACGGCCGCCGGAGGCGCGATCGGTTTGGCGATCGCGCTCGCAGGCCATCGCGCGGGCCCGGGGAGCGCGTGGACGGTGGCGGCGGCGGGTGCCGCGGGACTACTCGTCGGCGCCCTCGGCCACATGATCGGCAACGACCTTATTGCGCTGCTGTTCGGACGCTCACCCGGGCTCATCACCGGCGGGCGCGAGGGTTTGCTGGTCGGTCTGGCGACAGGCGCGGGACTGTGGTGGGCGGCCCGCGGGCGCGGGGCGCTGCGCGCGATCGCCCCGGTCGCGGCGCTCGGGCTCGCGGCTGGCGCCGCAATCGCCGCGCTCGGCGGGCGGTTGATGGTCGGCAGCCTTGCCGAAGTCGCCGCGCGGTTCCCCGCCTCGCGGCTCACGCTCGGCGGCCTGTTCGGGGAGAGCGGGATCGGCCCGCGCGGCTTGCTCGCCGCGACCGCGCTCGAAGCCGCGCTGTTCGCCACCTGTACCGCAGGTGCGATCATCGCCGCCCGGCGGCTGAGCCGCTAGCGCCCCAGCCCGGGTCACCGCTCACACATTCCTCAGCGGCTGCTCATGACGCTCAGGCCCGATCGGATGGATCCGAGCGGCGATGCCGCGGTGTCGCGGCGCGATGAGGAGAACACCCCCATGCCAGCCACCGAAATGAGCCCCCGGACCACCCGTACCTTGAGAATCGCCGGCTGGAGCGCGGCGGCGGTGCTGCTGCTCGCACCCGCGATCGCGATGCGCGCCGGTGCCGAGGGCGTGCACTGGACGACGAGCGACTTCGTCTTCGCCGGCGCGGCGTTCGCCGTCGTCGGCGGGCTGTTCGAGCTCGCCGCGCGAGCGAGCGCAAGCCTCGCCTATCGCCTCGCGGTCGCGCTCGCGGTCGCCTGCGGGTTGCTGCAGATCTGGATCAACGGCGCGGTGGGGATCATCGGCAACGAGGACAATCCCGCCAATTGGACATACTACGCCGTCGTGCTGATCGCCGCCGCCGGCGCGATCGTTGCGCTCGGCAGCCCGCGCGGGCTCGCGCGGGCGGTGCTCGCCGCTGCCGGCGCGCAGGTGCTGTTCTCGCTGGTGCATGCCGCAAACGGCACGCCGACGCCGATCATCGACGCGTTTTTCGTCGCGCTGTGGCTTGCCGCCGCGCGGCTGTTCGCCCGCGCCGAGCGCGAGCGGGAGGCGGCTTGAAAAAGGCTACGCGAGACCGACTGCATCGCGCAGTTGCTCGATGCGGTAGGGCTTCTTGAGGAAGTGCGAGTGCTCGACCGGATCGTGCGTCTCACCGGCGAAGCCGCTCACGTAGATCACGCGGATCGCCGGAAGCGCGGCGCGGGCGCGGCGGGCGAGCGCCCACCCGTCGATCGCGCCGGACATGCGGATATCGGTCACCAGCAGGTCGAACCGCTCGCCGCGCTCGATGATCGCCAGCGCCTCGTCACCGCTCGATGCGGCGGTCACCTCGTGGCCCAGCTCCGCGAGATCTTCCTCGGCAACGACGCGGACGAGCATCTCGTCCTCCGCCAGCAACACCCGCGCCATCTTTCGACCATTACCCCCCGGGCGCGACTGCCGCGCGGGGCAACAACAACCGGACCCGGGTTCCGGTTCCAGGCGCCGACTCGATCTCCAGCGTGCCGCCGAGCTGCTCGACCATCCCATAGACCTGGCTGAGGCCCAGCCCGGTGCCCTGGCCGACCGGCTTGGTGGTGAAAAACGGCTCGCTGGCGCGCTCGGCGATTTCAGGCTCCATGCCGACTCCGGTATCGGCCACCACCAGTTGAACCAGGCCCGGCTGGTCCGCGCCGGCGACCGCGATGCGCAGGGTTCCGCCGTCGGGCATCGCGTCGCGCGCGTTGATCGCCAGGTTGAGCAGCGCATTCTCGAGCTGGTTGCGATCGGCGATCGCGATCGCCTCGTCCTCAGGGAGATCGAGCTCGACCGCGACCGCTGGGCCGACCGCGCGCTCGATCAGCGGGGTGATCGTGCGGACCGCCTCGCCGAGGTCGATCGGCTGCGGCGCCAACGGCTGGCGGCGGGCGAAGGTGAGCAGCTGGTCGGTCAGCCCCGCCGCGCGCTCGGCCGCCAGAAGCGCGTCCCCGGTCGCCTTCGCCAGCGCCGGGGGCTCGGCCCCGGCCCGCCGCCGCATCCGCTCGAGATTGCCGATCACCACCTGCAACAGGTTGTTGAAATCGTGCGCCACCCCGCCAGTGAGCCGGCCGAGCGCCTCGAGCTTTTGCGACTGGCGAAGCATCTCCGCGGTGCGCTCGCGCTCGGCGCTCTCGGCGATCAGCCGCTCGTTGACCTGCTGCAGCTGCGCCGGCGACGGCAGCGCGATCAGCTTGGGCAGCAGCGGGATCAGCAGCGCGGCAGTGCCGATCGAGGCGATTGCGGTGACCACCTTGATCGCCGCCTCGACCCCGTAGGCGGGGACCCACAGCACGTAGATGTTGAACAAATGGGTCGTCCCGCAGGCGAGGATGAACACCGCGAACAGCCCGACCATCCAGCCGAAATCCACATCGCGCCGCGCGCGCAGCAGTCGCCACAGGACCAGGGGAATCGAGAAATAGGCGATCGCGATCAGCGCATCGGCGACGACGTGGGTCCACACCAGCGTCGGGTCCCACAGCAGGCAATAGCCGTGCGGCGGCAAGCCCCGCATGGCGAAAAAGGCGCTCAACCAGTCGAACACCGACACAGCTCGCTAGACATCTTCGGCAGCGCGCTTCGCTTGCGCCCCCACGCGTGAACGCGTGCTTGACCCGCGCTCGCGGCCGCGTGTCATCAATAGACCCGCCGCTTCGGCTTGATGTACTCGACATCGTCGGTGAGCGTGTATTCGTGGACCGGGCGGTAGTCGATCCGCACCTGGCCACCCCGGCCGCCCCACCCGGTGAACCAGGCGGCGGTGTGCTTCATCCAGTTGGCGTCGTCGCGCTCGGGGAAGTCCTCGTGCGCGTGCGCGCCGCGGCTTTCCTTGCGGTTCTCGGCGCTCGCCATCGTCACGCCCGCCTGGGCGATCAGGTTGTCGAGCTCGAGCGTCTCGATGAGATCGCTGTTCCAGATCAGCGAACGGTCGGTGACCGCGATGTCCTGCATCGAGGCGTAGACGTTCGCCATCTCGCCGACGCCCTCGCGCAGCAGCTCGCTGGTGCGGAACACCGCGGCATGGCGGGTCATCGTCTGCTGCATCTGCTTGCGGATCGCCGCGGTAGGCGTGCCGCCCTTGGCGTGGCGGAAATGGTCGAGCCGCGACAGCGCGAGGTCGGCCGCGTCCCTGGGCAGCTCCTCGTGCGCGGTGCCCTGCTTGATGATCTCCTTAAGGCGATGGCCGGTCGCGCGGCCGAATACGACGAGATCGATCAGCGAGTTCGAGCCCAACCGGTTGGCGCCGTGGACCGAAACGCACGCCGCCTCGCCGACTGCGAACAGGCCGGGGACGACCGTCTCGGGATTGCCGTCGGCGCCGATCGTCACCACCTCGCCGTGGTAATTACAGGGGATGCCGCCCATGTTGTAGTGAACCGTGGGCGAGACCGGCAGTGGCTGGCGGGTGAGGTCGACGTTGGCGAAGATCTTGCCGCTCTCGGTGATGCCCGGAAGCCGCTCGGCGAGCACTTTGGGATCGATGTGGTCGAGGTGGAGGTAGATGTGGTCCTTGTTCGGGCCCACCCCGCGCCCTTCGCGGATTTCGAGCGCCATCGAGCGGCTGACGACGTCGCGGCTGGCGAGATCCTTTGCGGAAGGCGCGTAGCGTTCCATGAACCGCTCGCCTTCGGAATTGGTGAGGTAGCCGCCCTCGCCCCGCGCGCCTTCGGTAATCAGGACCCCGGCGCCGTAGATGCCGGTGGGGTGGAACTGGACGAACTCCATGTCCTGCAGCGGGAGGCCCGCCCGCAGCACCATCCCGCCGCCGTCCCCGGTGCAGGTGTGCGCGCTGGTGGCGGTAAAGTAGCAGCGGCCGTAGCCGCCGGTCGCCAGCACCACCGCCTTGGCGCGGAAACGGTGGATCGAGCCGTCGTCGAGGCACAGCGCGACCACGCCGACGCAGGCGCCGTCCTTCATGATCAGGTCGATCGCGAAGTATTCGATGAAGAAATCGGCGTCGTACTTGAGGCTCTGCTGATAGAGCGCGTGGAGCATCGCGTGCCCGGTGCGGTCGGCCGCGGCGGCCGTGCGCTGGACCGGCGGGCCTTCACCCATGTTCTGCATGTGCCCGCCGAACGGGCGCTGGTAGATCGTCCCGTCCGGGTTGCGGCTGAACGGCACGCCGGCATGCTCGAGCTCGTAGACCGCGTGCGGCGCTTCGCGCACCATGTACTCGATCGCGTCCTGGTCGCCCAGCCAGTCCGACCCCTTGACGGTGTCGTACATGAGCCAGGTCCAGTGGTCGGGCGAGTTGTTTCCGAGGCGGGCGGCGATCCCCCCCTGCGCGGCGAC
>JBGSBH010000047.1:0-13182 GCA_041730635.1 Cypionkella sp. | reverse complement strand
GCGGCTACGAGCTGTCGCCGGCGGCCGAGCTCTACGCCTTCACCAGCTACAACGTGCGCGATGCCGAGAGCGCGGGCTTCTACCGCCGGGCCAACGACCCGCGCAACCGCGACTTCTCCGCCTCGACCACCGCGTTCGTGCCGTTCTACCCCAACGGCTTCCTGCCGCTGATCGTCAGCGAGATCGAGGACTTCGCGGTCGCCGGCGGCCTGCGCGGCCAGATCGCCGATGCGTGGAACTACGACCTCAGCGTGGTCTACGGGACCAACCGCTTCCAGTTCGGGGTCGAGAACAGCTTCAACACCAGCTTCGGCCAGGCGAGCCAGCGCAAGTTCGACGCCGGCCAGCTGCGCTTCGGGCAGACCACCTTCAACGCCGACCTCCAGCGCGAGTTCGACGTCGGCTTCGGCGACGGGCTGTCGCTCGCGGTGGGCGCCGAATACCGCGACGAGAACTTCCGCATCGTCGCCGGCGATCCGCAGAGCTATCTCGGCGGTCCGTTCATCGCCAACGGCGCGCCCGCGGGAGCGCAGGTGTTCCCCGGGTTCCGCCCGGCGAACGAGGTCGACGAGAGCCGCAATTCGAAGGCCGCCTATATCGAGCTCGAAAGCGACTTCGGCGAGATGCTGACCGTGCAGCTCGCCGGCCGCTACGAAGACTACTCGGACTTCGGGGACACGCTCAACGGCAAGATCGCCGCGCGGCGCGAGCCGGTCGACGGGATCGCGCTGCGCGGCTCGTTCTCGACCGGCTTCCGCGCGCCGAGCCTGCACCAGCAGTACTATTCCACCACCTCGACCAACAACGTCAACGGCACGCTGGTCGAGATCCTGACGGTTCCGGTGGCCGATCCGATCGCGGTGGCGCTCGGCTCGCAGCCGCTCGAGCCCGAGGAATCGCAGAACTGGTCGGTCGGGGCGACCTTCTCGCTCGTGCCCGGCCTCAACATCACCGCCGACTACTACAACATCGATATCGACAACCGGATCGTCGTCACCGAGACGCTGCAAGGCGCCGCGGTGGTCGCGCTGCTCACGGCGCGCGGCTTCAACAACGTCAGCTCGGCGCGGTTCTTCGTCAACGGGATCGACACCCGCACCCGCGGGTACGAGATCGTCGGCACTTATCGCCTGCCCGACATGGGCATCGGCAGCCTCTCGCTCACCGCCGGCTACAGCCGCAACCGCACCCGGATCACCGACCGCGCGGCGCTGCCGACGCTGCCGGGCCTGACGCTGTTCGGGCGGCAGGAATCGCTGCGCCTCACCGAAGGCCAGCCGCGCACCAAGCTCAATCTCGGGCTCGACTGGGAAGCGGGGATCTTCGGCTTCACCGCGCGCGCCAACCAGTTCGGCACCGTGCTCATCCCCGGCATCGACGCGGCGCGCGACCAGGTGCTCGCCAAGCAGTGGGTGACCGACCTCGAAGCGCGGGTCGGGGTGATGGACCGGATCGAGCTGGCGCTCGGGGCCAACAACGTGTTCGACAGCTATCCCGACCGGGTCCGCGCGGGGCTCGTCGGCGGGCAGAACTACGGCCTCAACGGCTTCTTCATTCCGTTCAGCCAGTTCTCCCCGTCGGGCTTCAACGGCCGCTTCGTCTACGGGCGGGTCAGCTTCGAGTTCTGACCCGGGCGATCCCGCCGATAGAAAAAGGCCCCGCCGGTTCGCGCCGGCGGGGCCTCGTTCGTTCGGCGCTTAAGCGCGCCTTACTTCAGCCCGTCGGCGGTCATCACGGTGCCTTCGCTGACCGCCTTGGCGGCCGCGGCCTGGACGTCGGCGGGAGCGGCGATGAAGCCGAGCCTGGCAAGGCTGCCGTCCTTGCCCCAGCTCTTGGTCCACTGGGTGAGGAACTCCTGCAAGCCCGGGATCACGCCGATGTGCGCCTTCTTGACATAGACGTAGAGCGGGCGGGCACCGGGATACTTGAAGCTCGAGATGTTGTCGTAAGTCGCGAGGACGCCGTTCATCGGCAGATCCTGCAGCTTCTCGATGTTCTCCTCGAGATAGGAGTAGCCGAATACGCCGACCGCCTTGGGATTGCCCTCGATCTTCTGGACGATCAGGTTATCCTGCTCGCCCTGGTCGACATAGGCGCCGTCGGTACGCACTTCGGTGCAAATCTGCTCGTAGCGTTCCTTGTCGCTGTCCTTCAGCGCCTTCATCGCCGGGTCGGTCTCGCAGCCTTTCTGCAGCACCAGTTCCTTCAGCGCGTCGCGGGTGCCCGAGGTCGAGGGCGGGCCGTAGACCAGGATGGGGTCCGCCGGCAGCGAGGGGTCGACGTCCTTCCAGGTCTTGGCGGTCTGCTCCTTGCCGAACGGCTTGGCGGCGATCGCCTTGTAGACGATCTCCGGTGTCAGGTTCAGCATGATGCCGCCCTTGGCCGAGGCGAACGCGATCCCGTCGAGCCCGACCTGGACTTCGACCACGTCGGTCACGCCGTTCTTCTGGCAGTCCGCGAACTCGCTCGCCTTCAGGCGGCGGCTGGCGTTGACGATATCGGGATGCTCGGCGCCGACGCCGGCGCAGAACAGCTTGATTCCGCCGCCGGTACCGGTCGATTCGATCAGCGGGCTCTTGAAGTTGGGATAGGCGGCGACGAATTCCTCGGCGATCTTCTTGGCGAACGGATAGACGGTCGACGAGCCGACCGCGCGGATCGAATTGCGGCTGCCGCCGCCCGCGCTACCCCCGGCCCCGCCGCAGGCGGCGAGCGCGAGCGCGGAGATGGTGGCGACGGCGATGGTCTTCAGCTTGGTCATGTGGCAGAGCCCCTGAGGTTGGTTGCCCGCGCGGGTAGGCGCGCGATGTGACAGGTGGATGACAAGACGGTGGCGGATCAGAAGTCGATCTGGGCGCGCAGGCCGAGCACGTCCACCGCGTAATCGCGCCGCGCGCCGGCGGGAACGGCGGCATCGCCGTAGCGCAAGTGGCCGTAGTTCAGCATCAGCTTGGTGTAGTCGGTCGGCATCCACGACAGCCCGGCCTGGAATCCGTCCTGCCGGCCGCCGACGATCCCGGCGTCGATCAGGTCGAGGTAGTCGTAGCGCAAATTGACCTGCACCGCGCCGAATCCGCCCTTACCGACCGGGTTCTTCGGCTTGACGCGGGCGAACTCGCCGCCGTCGTAGCCGCGGGTGTCGCCGCGGGTGAGAAACAGACCGGCCTCGGCGTAGCCGCCGAAGAAAGTCGGATCGGCGAGCGCCCCCGGGCGGTCGACCCGCTGCCAGAATGCCTCGCCGGCGAGATGCAGCGGTCCGCGGATGAAGGCCGCCTCGAGCCCGTAGCCGCGCTCGCCCTTCGCACCGATGGCCCCGGTGTTAATGAACCGCTCGCCGGTGAAGGCGACCAGCGGCCGCTGGCGATAACGCACGGTCGAGCCCGCGGCATCGATCGCGTAGTGGTGGATCGACGCGCCGAGATGCAGGCGGCCCGCGCCCAGCCGGGGGGCGTAGACCAGCCGCCCGTCGAACCCCAGGTTGCCGCTCGGCAGCGAGCCGTTGTTGTCGCCGAACGCGCCGGCCTGCAGCAGCAGGTCGCCGGTCTCGTATTCGGCCGATACGCCCAGCCGGCGCTCGAAGCCGAACGCGTCGGTGAACGCGGCGCGCTCGATGAACGAGGAGTGCAGGCTGCTGGTGAGCTCCTCGAGCGACTGGAAGTTGTTGTGCTGGCCCACGGTTACCGTCAGGTCGCCGGCGGCGTAAGTCAGATAGGCATCGGTGAGGGTGACCGCGTCGCCGGCGAAATCGACCTCGAAGCGATAGCCGAACCCGCCCGGCATCTCGCCCTGCGCCCCCAGCCGCGCGCGGCGGATCGTGCTGCCGAAACCGTCGGGCCGGCCGGTCGCTTCGGGGGCATCCACGAACCCGGCGTCCATCTGCAGCCGGCCGCGCGGCTTGAAGCTCCACCCGCCCTTGCCGGTGATCTCGGGCGCGCCCTTGAACGCGATCCGGGTTTCCGCTTCGGCTTTCGGCGGCGCATCTCTCGGCGGGGGGGTGCGGGGGGCGACCGGCTCGGCCCGGGCCGCCGCAAGCTGCGCCTCGAGCGTGTCGATCCGGCTCGCCATCGCCGCCATCTGCGCGCGCATCCGCGCCAGCTCCTCCGCCACCGCGGCCGCGTCCTGCGCGGATGACGGGGCCCCCCACGAGGCGGCGAGGGCGATGGCGGCGGCGCAAGCGGTGCGGCGAATGGTGATCACGCAGGGTCCCTCATGAAGCTTCTGTGTCGCTTTGGTGGCGCCTCTATGGTGCGACTGTGACGACTGTGTGACGGCGGACTGGGACGTGCGGTGCCCCCTTGGCGCTTGCCCGCCTGGGGCCGCACCGGTAACGGCGCGGGCCGAAGGAGTGCCTCCATGCGCATCGGTTGCCCCAAGGAAATCAAGAACCACGAGTACCGCGTCGGGCTGACCCCGGAAAGCGTGCGCGAGCTGACTGCGCACGGCCACGAGGTATGGGTGGAGACCGGCGCGGGGCTCGGCATCGGCGCGACCGACGGCGACTACAAGGCCGCGGGCGCCGCCATCCAGCCGGATGCGCGAACCGTGTTCGAAGGCTGCGAGATGATCGTCAAGGTCAAGGAACCGCAGGCGATCGAGCGGGCGATGCTGCGCGAAGGCCAGGTGCTCTACACCTACCTCCACCTCGCGCCGGACCCGGACCAGACCCGCGAGCTGGTGGCGAGCGGGGTCACCGCGATCGCCTACGAGACGGTCACCGGGCCGGGCGGCAGCCTGCCGCTGCTGAAGCCGATGAGCCAGGTGGCGGGCCGGATGAGCAGCCAGGCCGGCGCCACCGCGCTCGAAAAGGCGCACGGCGGGCGCGGGGTGCTGCTCGGCGGGGTCCCGGGCGTGCTGCCGGGGCGGGTGCTGGTGATCGGCGGCGGGGTAGTCGGCTTCAACGCCGCGCAGAGGGCGGTCGGCCTCGGCGCCGACGTGACCATCCTCGACCGCGATCCCGAAGTGCTCGAGCGGCTCGGCATCCATTTCGAGAGCCGCGCCAAGACGCGCTTTTCGAACCAGGCCAATATCGAGCAGATGATCTGCGAGGCCGAGCTGGTGATCGGCGCGGTGCTGATCCCCGGCGCCGCGGCGCCCAAGCTGGTCACCCGCGATATGCTGAAGTGCATGAAGCCCGGTGCGGTGCTGGTCGACGTGGCGATCGACCAGGGCGGCTGCTTCGAGACCAGCCGCCCGACCACGCATGCCGAGCCGACGTACGTGGTGGACGAAGTGGTCCACTACTGCGTCGCCAACATGCCCGGCGCGGTCGCGCGCACCAGCACTTACGCGCTCAACAACGTGACCCTGCCGCACGCGCTCCGGATGGCGGACATGGGCTGGAAGGAAGCCTTGCGCGCCAACCCGCATCTCGCCGAGGGGCTCAACGTCCACGCCGGCAAGGTCACCTACCAGGCGGTCGCCGACGAGCTGGGCTACGATTACCTTCCGGTGGCCGAGGCGGTGGCCTGACAGGAACAGAGCGGCCTTCGGCCGGAGTTGTTCACACAAAGACACAAAGAGGTCTCGCCCAGGCCCGAAGGGCCCTCGTTCATGCCGACCTCGCGGGGGCAAGGCGGCTTCGCCGCAAACGCGGCATCTTTGTGCCTTTGTGTGAGAATTGAAATTGCAGGTGCGAGCCGAGGCCGCAACTTCAGGCCGGCTTCCAGCCGATCTCGGCGATCTTGGCCGAGCGGGGTACGTCGGTCACCGCCTCGTTGATCGTCACCGTCTCGCCGGGCGCGAGGCTCGGCTTGGGCGGGGCGATCTCCCACGAATAGACGATCCGCTCGCGCCCGTCGCGCAGCACGATCAGGATCGGCGGCACGCTGCGGGTCTCGCGGCCGACGTTCTTCACCGTGCCGCTGGCGCCGAAATACTCGGTCCCGTTGGGCAGCGTCCGCCGCTCCTGCTGATCGCGCGGGAAGTCGAGCACCAGATCGGGCTGGCCGAGCGCGAAGGTGGGGCGGCTGACCGGCACCCAGTCGGGCAAGCCCCAGTAGCTGACCGCGCCCACCGTGCCGAGCGCGAGCACCGCGAACAGCGCGGCGGCGATGGTCCACACCCGCAGCATGTTGCGCCGGGGGCGGAACGGCGGCTGGTAGTCGAACTGCGAGACTTCCTCGCCGTAATCGATCGGATCGCCCGGCGGGGGCGGGGCGGCCTCGACCACCGTCGGCGGCGGGGGGTCGTCGCGCACCGGCGGCGGCGGCGGCGGGGGCGGCTCGGCAACCGGTTGCGCGACGCGCGGCACGTCGATCGAGGGGGCGGCGACGGTCGCCGGCGCGCTCGCCACCGGGGCGGCCGGTGCCGGCGGCGGTGGCGGTGCCGGGGGCGGCGAGGGACGCGGCGGTTCGGCAGCGGGGGCCGGCGAAACGGCTTCCTCGCGCGCCGGCGTGCCCGCATCCTGGAACCAGCTGTGCCGGCATTTCGCGCAGCGGACCGTGCGCCCTTCCGCGCCGATGGCGCTGTCCGGCACGACATAGCGGGTCGCGCACGCGGGGCAGGCGATTATCATCCTAAAGAAGTGCTTACGCACGGCGCCATGCGGCAACAAGGCTCGGCGCCGGGTTCGCCTGGGCCGGCAGCCTTTTTTCCACATCGAAGCGCGGCTATAGCGCCGCCGATATGCCCGCCTCCCACCGACACCACCAGCACCGCGCTCCCGCTCCGGGCCGCCGGCGATGAACGCCGAGGGGGGCGACATCGTGAGCTTCGACAATGTCGGCCTGCGCTACGGCACCGAGCGCGAGATCCTGAGCGACATCTCGTTCACCCTGCACCCGGGGGGGTTCTATTTCCTCACCGGCGCGAGCGGCGCGGGCAAGACTTCGATGCTCAAGCTGCTCTACCTGGCGCAGCGGCCGTCGCGCGGGGCGATCCGCATGTTCGGAACCGACGTCATCACCCTGCCGCGCGCGCGGCTGCCGCTGTTCCGGCGGCGGCTGGGCGTGGTGTTCCAGGCCTTCCCCCTGGTCCCGCATCTGTCGGCGTTCGCCAACCTCGCGTTGCCGCTGCGGGTCTCCGGCGTGCGCGAGGGCGAGCTGCGCCAGCCGGTCACCGACATGCTCGAATGGGTCGGGCTGGCGCACCGGATGGAGGCGCGTCCGGCGACGCTGTCGGGCGGCGAGCAGCAACGGGTGGCGATCGCCCGCGCGGTGATCGGGCGGCCCGACATGCTGGTGGCCGACGAGCCGACGGGCAACGTCGATCCCGACATGGCGCTGAAGCTGCTGCGGCTGTTCGAGGCATTGAACCGGCTCGGCACCACCGTAGTGGTGGCGACGCACGACGTGCACCTGCTGCGCAAGGTGCCGGATTCGCTGATCATGCGGCTCGACAAGGGCCGGCTCAGCGACCCCACCGGCGCGCTGCGCTTCCCGCCGCGGCGCGAGCCCCGGCGGATCGCCGAAGCCGACGCCCGATGAAGCGGCCCCCGGTGCTCGCCCGCGCCGCCGCGCGCAGCCTGGTCCCGTTCGGCGGCGAGCGGGCGGCGGCGCTGATCCCGCAGGGGCGCTTCGCCGGGCCGATGCCGTGGGTCATCGCGATCATGGTCGCGCTGACGACGATCGCCGCCGCGGGCGGGCTCGCGCTGAGCAATCTCGCGGGCGGCGCGAACCGCCAGCTGTCGGGCGCGGCGACGGTGCAGATCGTCGAGCCGCTCGCCCCCGAGCGCGAGCGGCAGGCACGCGCCGCCGAAGCCGCGCTCGCCGAGCTGCCGCAAGTCGCCGGCCTGCGCGTGGTGCCCAAGGCCGAGCTCGACGCCCTGCTCGCGCCGTGGCTCGGCGGCGGCGGGACGACTGGCGACGCGGTGCCCGTCCCGGCGCTGATCGACGTCGAGCTGCGCGGGCCGGCCGACGCCGCCCGGCTCGCCGAGCTGCGCCGCGCGCTCGCCCCGGTGGCGCCCGCGGCGCGGGTCGCCGCGCAGGCGAGCTGGCTGGGCCCGGTGTTCGCGGCGATCCGCTCGCTGCAGTATCTCGCGCTCGCGCTGGTGCTGCTGCTCGCGCTGCCCGGCGCGGCGGCGGTGTGGCTGGCCGCGCGCAGCGCGCTCGGCGGCAACCGCGCGACGATCGAGATCGTCCACCTGCTCGGCGGCACCGACGCGCAGATCGCGCGGATCTTCCAGCGCTCGCTCGGGTTCGACGCGGCCGCCGGCGGCGCCGCCGGGCTGACGTTGGGGACGATCGCGGTGGTGCTGCTCGGCAACCAGTTCGCCGCGCTCGGCTCGGGCATGATTGCGGGCGGCGGGCTCGCCCTGCGCGACTGGCTGGCGATCGCCGCGATCCCGTTCGCGGGGGTGGCGATCGCGATGCTCACCGCGCGGCTCACCGTGCTCGCGGCATTGCGGAAGATGCTGTGAGAGCCGCCCGATGATCGCGCGCGCCGCCGCCTTCGTGGCCATGCTCTATGCGTTCGGCTTCCTGTGGTTCGCCGCCGCGCTGCCGCAGCCGCTGGGCGACAGCCGCACCGACGCGGTGGTCGTGCCGACCGGCGGGCCCGGGCGCATCGGCCGGGGGCTCGAGCTGCTCGCCGACGGCCACGCGCGCGAGATGCTCGTCACCGGGGTGGACCGCGAGGTGAAGCCCGACGAGTTCGCCGCCGAGTACGACGTCTCGCGTGCGACCATGCAATGCTGCGTGACGCTCGGCTTCGCGGCGGTCGACACCCGCAGCAACGCGGCCGAGACCGCCGCCTGGGTTCGCGAGCGGCGCTATCGCTCGCTGCGGCTGGTAACGACCGACTGGCATATGCGCCGCGCCGCCGCCGAGCTCGCGCGGGCGCTGCCGGAAGATGTGGTGATCGTGCGCGACGCGGTCCCCTCGCGCCCGCGGCTGCGCGTGCTGTTCCTCGAATACAACAAGCTGCTCGCGAGCGCGGCGGCGGCGCTGGTGCCGGCCTGAGGCGACGGCGATGACGGTGCTGCGCAGCCTCGCGTTCTACGCGGTGTTCTACGCCGGCTCGCTGATCTACACGAGCGTGTCGCTCATGGTGCTGCCGGTGAGCCGCCGCGCGTTCCGCGGCGTCGTGCGCGGCTGGGCACGGTTCCAGCGCGGCTGCGTGCGCGCGCTGCTCGGCATCCGCATCGTCGAGGAGGGCCCGCGCCCCGCCGGCCCGGCGCTCTACGCGATCAAGCACGAGGCGTTCTTCGAGGCGATCGACCTGCCCGCGCTGCTCGACGAGCCGGCGGTGTTCGCCAAGGAGGAGCTGTTCCGCATCCCGCTGTGGGGCGCCTCGGCGCGCGCCTACGGTATCGTGCCCGTCGCGCGTGACGAAGGCGCCAAGGCGCTGCGGGCGATGATCGCCGCGGCGCGCGAGCACGCGGAGGCCGGCCGCCCGCTGGCGATCTTCCCCGAAGGCACGCGGGTGCCGCACGGCACCCGGCCGCCGCTGCAGGCGGGCTTCGCCGGGCTCTACAAGCTCCTCGGCCTGCCGGTGGTGCCGGTGGCAGTGAACAGCGGGCCGCTCTACCACCGGCGGTGGAAGCGCCGCGGCACGATCACCTACCGCTTTGGCGAGCCGGTCCCCCCGGGGCTTCCGCGCGCCGAAGCCGAGGCGCGGGTCCACGCGGCGATGAACGCGCTGAATCCCCCCCCGGCGTGGGAGGGGGACCATGGGGAGCATGGTGGAGGGGCACCCGCCGATGGCGGAACCACGCGCGGGCTCGCTATTCCGCACGTCCCCCTCCACCAGCCTGCGGCCGGTCCGCCTCCCCGTGTCGGGGAGGATCAATGATCGGCGCGGCCGAAGTCGGGCCGCGCGTCGTCCTGCCCCTGCTCGACGATCGAGCGGCGGATCGCGCGGGTGCGGGTGAACAGCTCGAACAGCTTGTCGCCGTCGCGCTCGCGGATCGCGCGCTGCAGCGCGGTCAGATCCTCGGTGAAGCGGCCGAGCATCTCGAGCACCGCCTCGCGGTTGGAGAGGAACACGTCGCGCCACATCACCGGGTCGCTCGCGGCGATGCGGGTGAAGTCGCGAAAGCCGCCGGCCGAATACTTGATCACCTCGCTCTCGGTCACCCCCTCGAGGTCGCTGGCGGTGCCGACGATGGTATAGGCGATAAGGTGCGGGATGTGGCTGGTGACCGCGAGCACCAGGTCGTGGTGGCCGGCGTCCATGATCTCGACGTTGGCGCCGAGCGCGCGCCAGAAACCCGACAGGCGGGCGACCGCCGCCGGGTCCGCATCGGCGGGTGGGGTGAGGATGCACCAGCGGTGGCGGAACAGCTGGGCGAAGCCCGCGTCGGGGCCGCTGCGTTCGGTTCCGGCGACCGGGTGCGCGGGGATCACGCACACGCCGGGAAGCGCGGCGCGCAGCGTTTCGCCGACCGCCGCCTTCGACGAGCCGACGTCGCTGACGATCGCGCCCGGCGCCAGCGCGCCGGCGATCGCGCGCGCCGCCTCGCCCATCGCGCCCACCGGCACGCACAGGATCACCAGCTCGGCCCGCGCCACGGCCTCCGCCGCGCTCTCGCACACGCGCCCGACGAGGCCGCGCTCGACCGCGCGGCGGCGCACCGCGGGGTCCGCGTCCCAGCCCGTGGTGGTGCAGCCCGGCAGGTGCTCGGCCGCCGCCAGCCCGATCGAGCCGCCGAGCAGGCCGAGCCCGATCACCGCGACCCGCGCGAAGCTCACCGCGCGGCTTCCGCGGCCCGGCGGATCGCCTCGGTGACGCGGT
This sequence comes from Cypionkella sp., assembly GCA_041730635.1. Classification (GTDB taxonomy): domain Bacteria; phylum Pseudomonadota; class Alphaproteobacteria; order Sphingomonadales; family Sphingomonadaceae; genus Tsuneonella. The sequence continues at coordinate 2,511 of JBGSBH010000047.1, read as the reverse complement.
CCATGTCCGCGCGCGTGCCGATCGTGATCCGCAAGCCCTGGGGTAGGCCCTGGCCCGGTAGGTGGCGGACCGCGTAGCCCGCCCCGGCGATGGCGCGCAGCGCGGCCTCGGCGGTGAGCGCGCCATCGAACAGCACCAGCACGAAGTTGCCCTGGCTTGGCAGCGGGCGGATGCCGTGGTTGCCGAGCGGGGCCATCGCCTGCGCGAAGCGGGCGCGCTCCGCCGCGTTCTCCGCCCGGCTGCGCGCGACGAAAGCGTCGTCGGCCAGCGCGGCGAGTGCGGCGGCCTGCCCGCTGCTGGTCACGTTGAACGGCCCGCGGATGCGGCCGAGCGCGTCGATCAGCGCCGGGGCGCCGGTGGCCCAGCCGATGCGCTCGCCGGCGAGGCCGTGGATTTTCGAGAACGTGCGGGTGACGAGCACGTTGTCGTGCGCGGCGGCGAGCGCCAGGCCGCGGTCGTCGTCCTCAGGCGCGAGGTATTCGGCATAGGCCTGGTCGAGCACGAACAGCACATCGGGCGGCAGGCCGGCGTGCAGCCGCGCGACCTCGCCCGCGGGGAGGAAGCTGCCGGTCGGGTTGTTGGGATTGGCGAGGAACACCACCCGGGTGCGCGCGGTCACCGCGCCGAGCAGCGCGTCCACGTCGCAGCCGTAATCCGCGTCGGCGGACTCGACCGGCGCCGCGCCGCACTTGCGCGCGGCGATCTCGTAGACCGCGAAGCTGTAGCGCGGGAACAGCACCTCGTCGTCCGGCCCGGCGAAGGCGTTGGCCGCCAGATGCAGCAGCTCGTCCGAGCCGGTGCCGCAGACGATCCGCGCGGGATCGATCCCGTGCCGGGCGCCGATCGCGGCGCGCAGCGCGGTGCTGTCCGGATCGGGGTAGCGCGCCGGAGGCGCCGCGTCGGCGAGCGCGGCGAGCGCCGCCGGGCTCGTTCCCAGCGGGTTCTCGTTGGCCGACAGCTTGACCAGCGGCCGCCCGTCGGCGCCCGCGGCCTTGCCGGGAACGTAGGCACGGATCGCCTCGATCCACGGTTTCATCTTGGGACTGTCGGCCATCGCCGCGCGCTTAGGGCAGGGGGGCCGCGCTTGCAGCAAAGAAAATGCGGCGGTTGCCCAATGGGCGCTCATGCTCTTTAGCGGCGCGGCGATGGCGAGCGCGACCTCCAGTCATATATTCACGCGGCCGGCGCCGCTGCCGCTCGACGGCGGGCATGCGTTGAGCGGGGTGGAGATCGCCTACGAGACCTACGGCGAACTGGCGCCCGATCGGTCGAACGCAATCCTCGTCTGCCACGCGCTGACCGGCGACCAGCATGTCGCCTCGGCGCATCCGGTGACCGGCAAGCCCGGCTGGTGGGCGCGGATGGTGGGCCCCGGCAAGCCGATCGATACCGACCGGTTCCAGGTGATCTGCGCCAACGTGATCGGCGGCTGCATGGGCTCGACCGGCCCGGCGAGCGCGGCGCCCGACGGCAAGCCCTACGCGATGCGCTTTCCCGTGATCACCATCCGCGACATGGTCCGCGCTCAGGTTGCGCTGCTCGATGGCCTCGGGATCGACCGGCTGCACGCGGTGGTCGGCGGCTCGATGGGCGGGATGCAGGCGCTGAGCCTGGCGGCGAACTTCCCGCAGCGCGCCGCGCGCGTGCTGGCGATCGCCACCACCGCCCGCCATTCGGCGCAGAACATCGCCTTCCACGAAGTCGGCCGGCAGGCGATCATGGCCGATCCGGCCTGGCAGGGCGGGGAGTACTACGGTTCCGGCCGCGCGCCCGACACGGGCCGGTCGGTCGCGCGGATGGCGGCGCATATCACCTACCTGAGCGAGGCGGGGCTGACCGACAAGTTCGGCCGCAACCTGCAGGAGCGGGAGGCGAAGAGCTTCGGGTTCGACGCCGATTTCCAGGTCGAAAGCTACCTGCGCCACCAGGGCGCCGGGTTCACCCAGCGGTTCGACGCCAACTCGTACCTCTACATCACCCGGGCGATGGATTACTTCGACCTTGCCGAAGAGCACGGGGGCCCGCTCGCCCAGGCCTTTGCCGGAACTTCGGCACGGTTCTGCCTGGTCAGCTTCGACAGCGACTGGCTCTACCCGACCGCGGAAAGCCGCCACGTGGTCCATGCGCTGAACGCCGCCGGGGCCGCGGTCAGCTTCGTCGAGCTTTCCGCGCCGCACGGGCACGACAGCTTCCTGCTCGAGCATGCCGCGCTCGACCGGGTGGTCGCGGGCTTTCTCGGATGAGCGCCGACCTGCGCCCCGATCTCGCGGTGATCGCCGCCAACGTGCGGCCGGGCGCGCGCGTGCTCGACATCGGCTGCGGCAGCGGGGAGCTGATGGCGGCGCTGGCGGCGCGCGGCTGCGACGCGCGGGGGATGGAGATCGACCCGGCGCTGGTCGAACGTTGCGTCGCGCGCGGGCTGTCGGTGGTCCAAGGCGACGCAACGTTCGACCAGCGCCGGGTCGATCTCCATCCCCCGCGCGTCGCAGCCGCGCGCCCCCCGCGCCGCCC
>JBGSBH010000046.1:0-13196 GCA_041730635.1 Cypionkella sp. | reverse complement strand
AGGGGGACTGGGCAGCGCAACACACTCCCCTCCCGCTTGCGGGAGGGGCCGAGGGTGGGCCCGGAAGATGACGATGCTCAACGACACTATCCACCGGGTGACCCGGCGGATCGCCGAGCGGTCGCGCGGCAGCCGCGCGGGCTATCTCGACCTGATGGCGCGCGAAGGCGATCGCCATGCCGACCGCAACGCCGCGCTGCCTTGCTCGAACCTCGCGCACGGCTTCGCCGCGACCGGCGAGGACAAGCAGTCGATCGCCTCCCGCGCCGGCCCCAACATCGGCATCGTCACCGCCTACAACGACACGATCTCCGCCCACCAGCCGTTCGGTGCCTATCCGGCACAGATGAAGGTCTGGGCGCGCGAAGTCGGCGCGACAGCCCAGGTCGCCGGCGCCACGCCCGCCATGTGCGACGGGGTCACCCAGGGCACCGACGGCATGGAGCTCAGCCTGTTCAGCCGCGACGTGATCGCGCTCGCCGCCGCGGTCAGCCTCAGCCATTCGATGTACGATGCAGTGGCGATGCTCGGCATGTGCGACAAGATCGTACCGGGGTTGCTGATGGGCGGCCTGCGGTTCGGCTACCTGCCGACGATCTTCTTTTCCGCCGGGGCGATGCCCACGGGCATCTCGAACAAGGAGAAGCAGCGCGTCCGCCAGCGTTACGCCGAGGGCAAGGCGACCCGTGCCGGGCTGCTCGAGAGCGAGGCCGCGAGCTACCACGCGCCGGGGGTCTGCACGTTCTACGGCACCGCCAATTCCAACCAGATGATGCTCGATCTGATGGGCCTGTCGCTCCCGGGGGCGGCGTTCATCAACCCCGGCACGCCGCTGCGTCAGGCGCTGACCCGCGCCTCGGTCCACCGGCTGGCGGCGATCGCGCGCGGCGGCGGCGACTATCGCCCGCTCGCGCAGTGCGTCGACGAGAAGGCGATCGTCAACGCGGTGGTCGGCCTGCTCGCCACCGGGGGCTCGACCAATCACGCGATCCACATTCCCGCCTTCGCGCGCGCGGCGGGGATCGCGATCGACTGGAGCGACATGGCCGAGCTGAGCGCGGCGGTGCCGCTGCTCGCGCGGGTCTATCCCAACGGGGCGGACGACGTGAACCAGTTCCAGGCCGCCGGCGGGCTGGGCTTCGTCGTCGGCGAGCTGCTCGAGGCGGGGCTGGTCCACCGCGATATCGTGACGGTGTTCGGCGACGATCTCGGCGCCTATGCGCTCGAGCCGTGGCTCGACGGCGAGGAGCTCGCCTGGCGCGAGCCCGGCCCGAGCGGGTCGGAGGCGATCCTGCGGACGGTGGCCGCGCCGTTCCAGCCCGAAGGCGGGATGCGGCTGGTCGAAGGCAACCTCGGCCGCGCGTGCTTCAAGACCAGCGCGGTCGACCCCGCGCGCTGGACGATCGAGGCGCCCGCGCGGGTGTTCGACGACCAGCACGCGGTGGTGCGGGCGTTCGCCGCCGGCGAGCTCGACCGCGACGTGGTGGTCGTGGTGCGCTTCCAGGGCCCGCGTGCCAACGGCATGCCCGAGCTGCACAAGCTGACCCCGCCGCTCGGCGTGCTGCAGGATCGCGGACACCGGGTGGCGCTGGTCACCGATGGGCGGATGAGCGGGGCGAGCGGCAAAGTGCCGGCGGCAATCCATTGCACTCCGGAAGCGCTCGGCGGCGGCCCGCTCGCCTGCCTGCGCGACGGCGACCTGGTGCGCCTGTGCGCGACAAGCGGCGTGCTTTCGACCGATGCGGACCTCTCGGCGCGCGAGCCGGCCCAGCCGGCAGAGGAGCAGCAAGGGGTCGGCCGCGAGCTGTTCGCGCTGTTTCGCGCCGGCGCCGACTCCGCCGAGCGCGGCGCCAGCGCGATGCTCGCCGCGGCCGGCCTGTGACCGAGCTCGTCGCGGTCGATATCGGCGGCACGCACGCCCGCTTCGCTCGCGCCGAGATCGCCGAGAGCGGCTCGATCGCGCTCGACGAGCCGGTTACCCTGCGCACCGGCGACTATCCCAATTTTGCGCTGGCGTGGGAGGACTTCGCGCACCGCGCCGGGCCGCTTCCGCGCGCCGCGGCGATCGCCGCCGCGGGGCCCCTGCTGGCGGGGCACATCAAGCTCACCAACGCGGCGTGGGCGCTCGATTTCGCGCGGCTGCGCGCCGAGCTTTCGCTCGAGGCGATCACCGGGCTCAACGATTTCGCCGCCGTGGCGCACGCGGTCGCGCGGTTGCCGGCCGATCGGCTGGCGCATGTCGCCGGGCCCGACCGGCCGCTGCCGGAGCGGGGCACCATCAGCGTGATCGGACCCGGTACGGGGCTCGGGGTCGCGCAGGTCCACCGGGCAAACGGCGGTTACCACGTGCAGCCGAGCGAAGGCGGCCATGTCGGCTTCGCCCCGCAAGACCCGCTCGACGACCGCATCGTCGCGGCCCTGCGGCGGCAGTACGACCGTGTGGTCACCGAGCATGTGGTCGCGGGCCCCGGGATCGCCGCGATCTATGCCGCGCTCGGCGGCGGCGAGCCGGCGGACGACCGGTCGATCTGGCAGCGCGGCCTCGCGCGGACCGACGAGCTCGCCTCCGCCGCGGTCGATCGCTTCTGCGCCTCGCTCGGCAGCGCCGCCGGCGACTACGCGCTGGCGCACGGGGCGAGCGCGGTGGTGCTCGCCGGCGGGATCGGCCTCAGGCTGCGCGAGCGGCTGCCGGCATCGGGTTTCGCCCAGCGGTTCTGCGCCAAGCCGCGCTATCAGGCGATGATGGCCGCGATCCCGGTCAAGCTCGTGATCCATCCGCAGCCCGGGCTCTACGGCGCGGTCGCGGCATTCCAGCTGGAGCATCCGCGATGAGCCCGATCGAAGCGATCATGCGCCGCGCACCGGTCATCCCGGTCCTGGTGATCGAAGATCTCGCTCACGCCGCCCCGCTGGCCGAGGCGCTCGTCGCCGGCGGGCTGCCGGTGCTCGAGGTGACGCTGCGGACCGCCGCGGCGCTCGAGGCGATCCGCACCATGGCCGCGGTGCCGGGGGCGATCGTCGGCGCCGGAACGGTGACCGACCCCGCCGGGCTCGAGGCCGCCCTCGCTGCAGGGGCCGCGTTCGTCGTTTCCCCCGGGCTCACCGAGCCGCTCGGCCGCGCGGCGATCGCCAGCGGGGTGCCGTTCCTGCCCGGCGTCGCGACCGCGGGGGATATCATGCGCGGGCTCGATTTCGGGCTCGCGCATTTCAAGTTCTTCCCGGCGATGGCGGCGGGCGGGCTGCCCGCGCTGAGGGCGCTGGCGGGGCCCTTCGGCGGCTGCCGCTTTTGCCCCACCGGCGGGATCGGCCCGGCGAATGCGGCGGAGTGGCTCGCGTTCGAGCCGGTGCTGTGCGTCGGCGGCAGCTGGGTCGCGCCCGCCGGTCCGCCCGACCGCGTCGCCATCGAGCGGCTCGCGCGCGAGGCCGCCGCGCTCGCGCGATGAGGACCGTCGCCGACCTCGTCGCGCGGCTCCAGGCGCATCACCGGCAGACAGCCGAGACGCCGCTGTTCAACCCGGTGTTCCAGCTCTCGCTGGACCTGTCGCGCGCGCTCGAGAGCGGCGCGCTCGCGCTGGCCGACGTGGCGGAGCTGGTCGGCGAGCTCGAATGCACGGCGCTGATGAGCCGCGCCGGGCGGCTGCAGCGGCTGGTCCGCCCCGCGCAAGCGGCGGCGGGCCTCGCCGCGCTGGTGGAGGAAGAGCGCGGCTTCGAAGCCTTCGCCGCCCGCTGGTCGCGGCCCTGCCTCCATGCGGTGTTCACCGCGCATCCCACCTTCCTGCTCACTCCGGCGCAGTCGCAGGCGGTCGCTCGCGCCGCGAGCTCGGGCGACCCGATCGGCGCAGCGGTCTGTGTCGCTCCGGGCGCGCGGCCGGCGATCACGCTCGACCACGAGCACGCCCGGGCGATGGCCGCGATCGCCCATGCGCAAGACGCGCGCGACACCATCGTCGGCGCGGTGCTCGCCCGCGCCCGCGCCGAGTGGCCCGAGCGTTGGCACGAGCTGCGCCCGCTGCCGTTCCGCTTCGCCACCTGGGTCGGCTACGACATGGATGGGCGCACCGACATCCGATGGCACACCTCGATCGCCTACCGCCTCGGGGAAAAGGCCGAGCGGCTGGCGCGCTACGCGCAAACCCTTGCCCGGTTCGCGCCGGAGCATACGCTGATCCCGGTGCTCAAGCGCGCCGGCGAACAGGCCGCCCGCCATGCCGAAGCGTTCGCCGGCGATCTCGGCGAGCCCGCGGCGCTGGCCCGCGCCGCCAACGCCCTGACGGCCGATCATCCGGACAAGCTGCTCTCGCTTGGCCCGCTCATCGAGGCGCTGGAGGGCGAGGCCGCGGACAGCGATCGCGCGATCGAACTGCGCACGCTCGCCGCGGCGATGCGCGCCGACGGGCTCGGGATGGGCTGGATCCACTTCCGCGTGAACGCCAGCCAGCTGCACAATGCGATCCGCCGGCGGCTGCCCGACGGGCACCCGATCGACATCGCGAGCCGCGGGGCGCTGGCGACGCTGCGCACGATGCTCGATGGGGCGCGGCCGCTGCGCGCCAACTTCGCCGCGCTGGCGGTCGAGAGCTCGACTGCCATCCGCCAGTTCCTGGCGATGGCGCAGATCCTGCATCACGTCGATGCCGACGCGCCGATCCGGCTGCTGATCGCCGAATGCGAGCAACCGGCGACCGTGCTCGCCGCGCTGTACTTCGCGCGGCTGTTCGGGATCGATCACAAGGTCGACGTCTCGCCGCTATTCGAGACCGAAACCGCGCTCGAGCACGGTGGGCGGCTGCTCGACGCGCTGCTCGCCGAGCCGGCCTACCAGGCATACGTTCGCGCACGGGGGCGCCTGGCGGTGCAGACCGGCTTTTCCGACGCGGGCCGCTTCGTCGGCCAGATCCCGGCGAGCCTGGCGATCGAGCGGCTGCACGGGCGGCTGGCCGATGCGATGGCCGCAAACGGCCTGACCGACGTGGCCGCGCTGGTGTTCGATACGCACGGCGAGAGCATGGGGCGCGGAGCCCATCCGGCGAGCCTTGCGGACCGGCTCGAATGGCCGCTCAGCCCGTGGGCGCGCCGGCGCTTCGCCCGCGCGGGCATCGCGCTCGAGCCCGAAGTCAGCTTCCAGGGCGGCGATGGCTACCTGTTCTTCGCGACCCCCGAGCTGGCGCGCGCTACGCTCGGCGGCATCGCCGCGCTGCGCCCGGCCGGGGCGGACACCAGCGCCCCTCCCGACCCGCTCTATCGCCGGACCGACCTGAGCCTCGATCTCTATCGCGCGATCAAGGACCATCAGCGCGAGCACCTCGCCAGCCGGACCTATGCGCGGGCGATCACCGCGTTCGGGCTGGGCATGCTGGTCGAGACCGGGAGCCGCAAGGCGCGGCGCCAGTCGGACCTCGCGGCCGACCGCGACATGAGCCTGCGGCAGATACGCGCGATCCCGCACAACGCCATCCTGCAGCAACTCGGCTACCCGGTGAACGTGCTCGCCGGGGTCGGCAGCGCGGCCGAGGGCAATCTCGACGAAGTCGCGGCGCTACTGCGCGACAGCCCGCGGGGGCGGCAGATCGTCCGCCTGCTGCGTGCGGCCAACGGGCTTGCCAGCATCAAGACCGTCGCCGCCTACGGCGAGCTGTTCAATTCCGCCTATTGGGCGAGCCGGACCTACCGCGGGACCGAGGAGCACCTCGCCGAGCCCTGCGCCGCGCTCGCCGGGTACCTGATCAACGACGACCGCAACGGCGTGTTCAGGCGGCTCGCCTCGCGCCTCAGGATCGACGCGCTGAAGCTCCACCTCCTGCTCGCGCTCCTCCCCGACGATGGGCCGGCCGCCTCCTCCGGCGAGCAGGCACGCCGCGAGATCGGGGTCCTGCAGGCGCTGCGCCTCGCGTTGCTGCAGCATATGTTCCTGAAGGCGGTCAGCGTCCCCGCGTTCGCCCGCGCCAACGATATCAGCCGCGACGACGTGCTCGAGATGGTCTTCACGCTGCGGATCGACGAAGCGCTGGCCGAGCTTCGCCGCGCCTATCCGGCGCAGGTCGCCAGGCCAGCCGACTTCGCCGTCTCCGAGCCCGGCGACTACCCGGACGGCGCTAACGAAGGCTATGCCGCGATCCACCGCGGATCGATCGAGCCGATCGCCGCTGCCCATGCGATCTGCCTGCGCATCGGCGTGGCGATCGCCAACCTGTTCGGGGCGCACGGATGAGGCGGGCCTAGGTCAGCCCGTCGAGTTCGTGATCGACGTGAAGCGGCCCGTCGCCGTAGAGGTAGGACGGGTCGAAATCGCCGTGCGCTTCCAGCCGGGCGCGGTCGCGCACGACCACCAGCCCGCGGCGGAACTCGGCCAGGCCCTCGCGCCGCAGTTCGGACAGCGCGCGGTTCATGTGGATCGGGGTGGTGCCGCACATGTCGGCAAGGTCGGTCTGGGTGAGCGGCGAGCGGAACCCGTTGGGTCGGTCGAGCCCGACCATCTCCAGCCGCTTCCAGATCTCGGACAAGCGGTGCGCCACCCGGCGGCTCGCCTTCAGCTGCTCGAGCTTGAGCGTCCACTGCCGGTGGATCGCCGCGTCGAGCAGGGTCGAAAACCACAGCAGCCGCGACAGGTGCGGCTCGTTCGCGTGGATTTCGGCGATGCGGGTGTGCGGCACATACCCCACCTTCGCGGGGCCGACCGTGACCACGTCGTGGTCGAGCCGCTTCAGCGCGTAGGCATGAAGGTCGACGAAATCGCCGGGCACCTGGATGGCGACGACGTAGCGGCGGTCCTTCTCGGTGATCGTGCGCAGGATGAAGCCTTCGATCAGCATCGTGCTGCGATTGGCCGGCTCTCCCCGCGCCAGGATGCGATACGGCCGATCGTATTCGGCGACGTCGCTGATCGATTGTTCGAGCAGCGCCTTCTCGCGCTCGCCCAACGCGTGGCGCGAACGGCCCAGCAGGAACCGGCCCGTCAACGGATAGCGGGTGACATCCTCCACCATTGTCAGATGCCTAGCGACCGTAATGTGCATTCGTTCCGCCGGCGGGTTGAAAAAGTCGCGTGGTCGGTGAACCCTTGCGGGCTATGGGATGGCTCCCGCTCTTGCTGCTGGCGGTCGCGGTCGCGGTGCTGTGGCGGCGGGTGAGCGCGCTCGAGCGGCGAGTGCGCGAGTTCAAGGTCGGGCGCGCGGCGCACTTCGCTGTGCCGGCGCAGCCGCTGCGCGAGCCGCTGCCAGCCACGCCCGCAGCGCCCGCTCCCGCCCCGGCCGATGACGCGGTCCAGGCGGAGGACGCGGCCCGAGCGGATGAGGCAGCCCAGGCGGCTGACACGGCCGCCGACGACGGCGCGGACGACGTTGCGCCGCGGGCGCGCGAATGGCTGCCGACCGTTGCGCGGGTCGATTTCGAAGACCTGTTCGGCCGCCGCCTGCCGATCTGGGCCGGCGGGGTGGCGCTCGCGGCGGCCGGGTTCTTCCTCGTGCGCTGGTCGATCGACCAGGGGCTGCTCACCCCCGCGGTGCGGGTGGCGCTCGCCGGGCTGTTCGGGCTCGCGCTGCTCGGCGGCGCGGAAGCCGCCTATCGCTGGCGCGCGCGGGTAGCCGACCCGCGGGTGGCGCAGGCGCTGGCGGGTGCCGGCCTCGCCACGCTCTACGCCGCGTTCTACCTCGCCGGCACCGGCTACGGCCTGATCGGCTCGACGCTCGCTTTCCTCGGGCTCGCGGGCGTGACCGCGGCGGCGATCGCGCTGTCGTATCGCTTCGGGGTGCCGAGCGCGGTGCTCGGGCTCGTCGGCGGATTCGCCGCGCCCGCGCTGGTCGGCGCCGAGGCGCCCAACCCGGCGCTGCTCTCGATCTATCTCGCGCTGGTCACCGCCGGCCTCGCGCATACCGGCGAGCGCCAGCAGCGGCCGTGGCTCGCGATGGCGGCCCTCGCGGCCGGCCTCGGTTGGGGGGCGGTGCTGCTGCTCGCCGCGCCTGGCACGCCGGACGGCTGGGCGCTCGGCGCCTATCTCGTCCTGCTCGGCGCGGTGATCCCCGCGCTGGCGGGCGAGCGCGCCGCGGTTCCGCCCCCGGTGCGGGCCGCGGTGGCGGGCCTCGCTGCGCTGCAGCTCGCCGCGCTGGTTCGGCTCGGCGGATTCGGCGCGCTCGAGTGGGGCCTCTACCTGCTGCTCGGCGGCGCGCTCGCCTGGTCGGGCTGGCGCGCTCCCGCGCTGCGCGCGGCGAACGCGGTCGCGGCGGCGGTGGGGGTGGCCCTGCTCGCGCTCTGGCCCGACCCCTCGCCGGCCGCCTTCGCAGCCGTCGCCGCGGCGTTCCTGGCGATTTTCGCGCTGGTCCCGCTGCTGCACCTCGGGCGCCGGGACGGCTTGCCGCTCGACGCTGCCCAGGCGGGAGGAGCCGCGCTCGGGGTAGGAGCGGTTGCGGTGGCGCATTTCGGCGCGGTACTGCCCGCGGCACCCCATCCCCTCCTTGCGGCGGCGCTGCTGGCGCTGGCGCTGGTCCCTTCGGCCGCGGTCCTCCTCGGCGAGCGCGTGAGGCCCGCGCCGGACGGTGCCGAATGGCTCGTCGCGCAGGTGGCCGCGGCACTGCTCGCGATCGGCGCCGCGGCGCAGCTGCTCCCACCCGACGCGCTTGCCTGGACTGCCGCGGGGGCGACGATCCTCGCCGCGTGGCGTGCGCCGCGTCTGGGCGGCGCGGTGGGGACTTTCGCCCTCCTCGCGGCGCTGTGGGCGCTCGGCCCGCTCGGCCGGTGGCTCGAGGCGAGCGGCTTCGCGCTGGTCGGAGACGCGCTGCAGGTCGGCGACCTGCCGGCGCCGCGGGACGTCCCCCTGTACCTGCTGCCGGCGGTCGCGGCGGGGGCGGGATGGGCGCTGCTGGCGCCGCCTTCGCGCCATCGGGGAGCGCTCGTCGCGGTCACCGGCGGGCTGGCGGTGGTCGCCGCGCATGTCCTGTTTCGCCACGGCTTCGCAGCGCTGGTGGGCGACGATTTCGTCGCCACCGGCATCATGCAGCGGGCACTGTGGGAGGTGTTGCTGCTGGCCGCCGCATGGGCGGCATGGAGCCGGGGATGGGGCCGCGGCGCGCGCATCCTTGCGGCCGCGGCGCTGGCGCATTTCGCTTGGTTCGCCCTCATCCTGCATAACCCGCTGTGGAGCGCGCAGGCGGTCGGCCCGCTGCCGGTCGTGAACGCGCTGCTGCCGGCCTACGGCGCGGGGCTGGCCGCGCTCTGGCTGCTGCGCCGCTGGCTGCCGGCCGAGCCCGCCATCCTGCGCTGGGCGATCGATGCCGCGCTGATGGCGAGCCTCGTCTTGTTGGCGCTGTCGCTGCTGCGCCACGCGTTCGCCGGGTCGCTGCTGGCCGCAGTGCCGATCGGCCAGGGGGAGGATCTGCTACGTTCGCTGCTCGGCATCGCTCTCGCGGTCGGCTTCCTGCTGTGGGGCGCGCGGAGCGGCGAGCGGAGCTGGCGGATCGGCAGCCTCGCGCTGATGCTGGGGGCGGTGCTCAAGGTGTTCCTGGTGGACGCGGCGGGGCTTGCCGGACTGGCCCGCATCGCCTCGTTCATGGCGCTCGGCTTCAGCCTGATCGGCATCGGCTGGTTCTACACCCGCCAGCTTCGCGTTCCGGGCCGGGCCGCCGCCACCTAGTCACGCGCCCGTCACATAGCCCCGGCATGCCAGAACCCGAGGGACGCAATCCGGCGGGCGGGGCATGGAAACGGTCAGCATCTTTCTTACCGACCCGGCAGCGGCCGAGATGGCCGATTTCGCGCACGATGGCCGCCGCTTCACCTTCGCCCGGCTCGATGGCGAGGGCATCCGGCACCTCGTCGACGGGCCGGTGTGGGTATTCATCGACTGGGTCATGGAGACGATGGCCGGGCTGGAGATGTGCCGCCGCCTGCGCGCCGATCCGCGCACCGCATCGGCTCACATCACGATGGTGCTGGAGGCCGACGATCCCGAGGACCGGCGCCGCGCGCTGCGTGCCGGGGCCGACGACTACGCCATCGGCCCGCTCGACCGGCGGGCGATCCTCGACCGGGTGCTGGCGGTCGACCCGCGTTCGCGTCGGCGCTTCGCGCCCGGCCGGCTCGAGCTGGGCGCGCTGACCATCGATCTGGAGGCTCTGCAGGCGCGCTGGAACGGGCGGCCGATCGTGCTGCCGCCCAACGAATTCCGCCTGCTGCGGCTGATGGCCGAGAACGCCGATCGGGTGATGTCCCGCGCCGAGATGATCGAAGGGCTCGGCAAGCATGGCCACCCGCTCGACGCCCGCACGGTCGACGTGTGGGTCGGGCGGCTGCGCCGCGCGCTGAAGGCGGCCGGCGCGGGCAACCCGCTGCGCACCGTGCGCTCGATCGGCTACGCCTTCGATTCGCGCAGCGGCGCCTGACGGCTGACCGCCCCGATCAGAACTTGGCGCTGATCGAGGCGGCGAAGGTGGTGCCCACCGCGTAGTTGTTGATGCGCGCGCGCCCGGTGGCGAAATCCTGGAATTCGAACCGGTCGCGGCCGAACACATTGCGCGCTTCGAACTTCAGCTCGATCGGCGGCCAGCCCTCGTTCTCCCAACCCTGGCGGGCGACGATATCGACGTTGAGCCCGGGCCGCTCGACGATGTCGGGGTCGAGCACGCCGCCGGTGTTCGCCCCGCGCGAGGTCACCCGCTCGCTGGCATAGGTGAGCAGGAACGTGAGCTGCTCGAGCCGATCGGTGTTCTCGATGCCGAACTGGAGATTGGCGAGGTGCTCGGACTGGCCGGTCAGCGGGCTGCCGTCGGTGAACACCTGCGCCGCCGGCGCGATCAGTGGGCTGTTGATGTTGCCGGGGAACAAGACGGTCTCGTCGCCGGCGGCGATCTGCAGCCGCGAGCGGCTCCAGGTGTAGTTCGCCGACAGCGCCAGCCGATACGGCGCCAGGCTCTCGCCGAGCCCTCCGAGCCCGATGTACTTCACCGCCTCGGCCTCGATGCCGTAGAGTTCGGCCTTCGGCGCGTTGGCGTTGGTGACGATCAGGGCGCCAGAAGCATCGATCGTCGCGATCGTTTCGATCGGCGCGTCGAGCGACTTGTAGAACCCGGCGAGCGATACGCGCTCGCCCCGCGCGGGGTACCATTCGATACGGCCCTCCGCGTTCCACAGCTGGCTGTCGGTGAGGAACGGATTGCCGGCGAGCTGGCGGTCGGATTCGACATCCAGCACCGGGATCGTCCCCAGCTCGCGGAACTGTGGCCGGGCGATGGTCTTCGAACCGTGCAGGCGAAGCTGGAAGTCTTCCGCGAAGTTCCACGTCAGCGTGGCGGCGGGCAGCCAATAATCTTCCTGCTTGTCGATCACCGCGGCGGTGCCCGCGCCGGCCGGATTGTTGCCGTAGAGATCGGGCAGCGTCAGCCGCTGCTCGGCGGTCTCGTAGCGTACCCCGGCTTCGAGCCGCAGCCCCTGCGCGAGCTCGACATCGCCGCGCAGGTATCCGCCGTGGATGGTGAGATCGCCGCGATACTCGGCCTGGCCGAACGCGCGGTTGCTCTGGCGCAGCGAGATGTCCTCGAAATCGATCAGCTCGGGGGTCAGCAGCACGAAGATCGGCAGGTAGGCCTGCCCGGTGCCGGCGATCGGCGCGCCGCCATCGTCGTAGACGAAGTTGAGGCTCTGGAACGTGCGCCCGGTGTCGCTGTAGGCGTAGCCGGCCGAGATCTTGCCGTTGATCCAGTCGGACAGGTCGTAGGCGATGTCCGCCCCGCCGGCCCACACGGTCTCGTCGAGCGTGCTGAAGATCACCCCGGTGGGCGTGCCCAGCCGCACCGCGTAGCCGCCGGTGCTGCCGACATAGAGGTACTGCGCGGTGCGCTCGTAGGGCGAATCGCGATCGGACTTCGAGTAGCTGCCGCGCAGGTCGAAATCGACCGGGCCGAATTCGAATTCGCCGACCGCCTGCGAGGTGAGCAGCTGGCGGCGCACGAAGCTGCTCTCGTAGCTCAGCGAATCGTACGGCCCGGTCAGGCGATCCGGCTCGAGATCTTCGAACGGGGTCTGGATGCTCTGGTAGGCGCCGCGCACCCGCGCCACTTTGCTGGTGTCGTTGATGTAGACGTTGGTCAGCCGCAGCTTGTGTCCCGCAGGCAGGTCGAGCCCCAGCGCGAGCAACGCGCTGCCCTGGATCTTGTTCTCGGTCCGCACGCCGTAGCTGCTGTTGATCAGCGAGCCGGCGGTGGCGGTCTCCTGCGTCGCGCCGCGGGTGCGCCAGCCGTTGGAGAAGCTGAGCGAGGCGAGCGCGCCGAACCGGGTATCGCCGAAATCGGCGCCGTAGCCCCCCGCCAGCGAGGCGGAGAAGTTCGCCGGGATCTGCCGATTGCGCTGGATGATCAGCGTGTCCTCGTTCTCGAGCACCCCGGCATCGACCAGCCCGCCGTCGTTATCGCGCAGGGCCGCCGGCAAATCGCGCGTGCCGTCGTCGAACCCGAGCACGTCGCGGCGGCTGCCGTAATAGGTGTAGCCGAGCTGGGCGGTAGTCTCGCTGTCGCCGCTGATCCCGACCCCGGCGGTGAGGTAATTCTCGTCCGGCAGCGAGGCGGTGGTCAGGTTGATCACCCCGCCGCCGTATTCGCCGGGGTAGTTCACCGAGTAGCTTTTCTGCACGACCGCGCTCGAGACGATCGAGGTCGGGAAGATATCGAGCGGCACCACCCGGCGCAGCGGTTCGGGCGAAGGCAGCGCGAGGCCGTTGAGCAAGGCGAGGCTGTAGCGGTCGCCGAGCCCGCGGACATAGACGAAGCCGCTGGTGTTGACCGACAGGCCGGTCACCCGCTGCAGCGCGCCCGAGATGTCACCATCACCGGTGCGCGCGATCTCCGCCGAGGACAGCACGCTGACCACTTGCGCGGTGTTGCGCACCGGTTCGGGGATGAAGCGGCCGGTGACGACGATCTCGGCTCCCTCGGCGCCGGGAGCGGATATCTCGACCTCTTCCTGCGTGTCGGTCGCCTCGTCGGTAGCGGCATCGGGGTCGGTCTGCGGCCCGTCTGCCGGGGGTTCGGCCACGTCTTCGCCGGTGGTCGGCAGCGGTTGCGGCTCGCTCTGGGCGAGCGCCGGTGCGGCGGCACAGCTCGCCCCCGCAAGCAGGAGGGCGGTAATGAGGCGCGAGCGGCGCATTGGGATGGTCCCCCGGATGGTGAGCGGGGCGGCGGCGCCGGCGGCCGCCCCGGATGGTGAGCGGGGCGGCC
>JBGSBH010000045.1:0-13327 GCA_041730635.1 Cypionkella sp. | reverse complement strand
TGAGCTAAGGGCCCGACCGATGCGGGCCCTAGGGCAGCGGGCTCGGGCGGGTCAAGCGGGCGAGCAACTGGCGCACGGTCAGCCCGCTGAGGGGATCGCGCCAGGCGGGGGCGATCGCGGCGGCCGGCGCGAGCACGAAGGCGCGGTGGCGGAACTGGGGATGCGGGACGGTCAGCCGCGCGCTGGCCCAGGCGCCGCCGCTCCACAGGACGAGGTCGAGATCGAGCGGGCGGGCGCGCCAGCGGGCGCCGCGCCGGCGGCGGCCGAACGCCTGCTCGATACCCTGCAGCGTCGTAAGCAATTCCTCGGGCGCAAGCGCGCTGGCGACCAGCGCGGCGGCGTTGGCGTAGCGGCGGCGCGAGGGGCCGAGCGGCGCGCTGGCCATCACGGGCGAAGCCGCCTCGACCGCGAGTCCCGCTTGCCCCAGCGCGGTCAGGGCGGCCGCGAGCACTCGCCTCGGCCCACCGTGGCGGGCATGCCGCTGGTTCGAGCCGAGCGCGATCAGGTAGCGCTGCGTCAGATATCCTCGCAGATCCGGCCGTAGAGCTGCGGGCGGCGGTCGCGGAAGAATCCCATGCCGGCGCGGTGCTTCGCGGCCCGCGACAGGTCGAGCGTGGCGACGAGCGCACCGTTCTGCCCCGCGCCCATCTCGGCGAGATAGTCGCCCCACTCGTCGGTGATGAAGCTGTGGCCGTAGAACCGCGCGCCATCCTCCTCGCCGATGCGGTTGGCGGCGATCACCGGCATGCAGTTCGATACCGCGTGGCCGATCATCGCCCGGCGCCACATGCGGCTGGTGTCGAGCTCGGCATCGTAGGGCTCGCTGCCGATCGCCGTGGGATAGAACAAGAGCTCGGCGCCCATCAGCGCCATCACCCGCGCGCATTCGGGGTACCACTGGTCCCAGCATACGCCGACCCCGATCCGGGTTCCGGCGACATCCCACACCTTGAACCCGTCGTTGCCCGGGCGGAAGTAGTACTTCTCCTCGTAACCGGGCCCGTCGGGGATGTGGCTCTTGCGGTAGGTGCCGAGAATGTCGCCGTCGGCGCCGATCATCGCCAGCGTGTTGTAATAGTGGTGCCCGTCGCGTTCGAAGAAGCTGGTCGGGATCGCGACCTTGAGCTTCGCCGCCAGCGCGCGCATCGCGACGACCGACGGATGCTCGGCGGTCGGCCGGGCGAGCGCGAACAGCGCCTCGTCCTCGACCTGGCAGAAATAGCGGCCCGAGAAGAGCTCGGGCGGGCAGACGATCTCGGCGCCCTTCGCAGCCGCTTCTTCGACCAGCGCGCCGACCGCGGCGATGTTCTCGCGCTCGTCGTGCGAGGAGAGGTCGAGCTGGAGCGCGGCGACGGTGACGGTGCGCGGGGCCATGGCGCGCGAGTTAGGTTTCGCGCAGCGCGAAGTCCACCTGAATGAACACGTCGGACCGGGTGGTGCCGATCATCACCCCGGGGTTGCCGGGCGCGGCCATCGGCGGCGGGGGCGGCGGCGCGACGGTCGCCATCCCCTCCTCCGGCCGGGGGCGCGCGGCGTCGATCGCGGTCGCGTCGGCGGCGCGGAAGTAGGTGTTGCCCTGGCTGCCGCCGGCGTCGCGGATGTAGAGCACGCGGGCGACTTCCATCCCCGCGGCCCTGGCATAGGCCTCGGCGCGCTTGCGGGCGGCCTTGTAGGCATCGGCGTAGGCGAGGTTGGCGGTCGCCTCGGGGTCGGTCATCGATAGGTTGGGGCCCGACACGATGTTCGCCCCCGCCTCGGTCACCGCGGTGACCGCCTCGCTCGCCTTGGCCGGATCGCGCAGCGTCACGTTGACCACGTTGGCCGCCTGGAACTGGCCGCGGCGGTCGCCGTAGTCGATCCGCTGGACGGTGACCGCGCGGGTCTGGATGTCCTTTTCGGCGACCCCGCTCGCCTTCAGGGCGGCGACGATCTCGGCGATCTTCTTCGCGTTAGCGGCGCTGGCCTCGCGCGCGGAGCGGGCCCAGGTCTCGATCCCGGCCTGGAACTCGGCCTTGTCGGGCCGCGATTCCGCGTGGCCGGAGGCGCTGACCGAGAGCAGCGTCTCGTCGCGGTCGATCCCGCGCGGATCGTCGGGCGCCTCGCCGCAAGCGGCAAGCGCGAGCGGGGCCGACAGGGCGAAAAGGTGACGACGGTTCATTTGCGACTCTCCCCGAGGCGGAAGCAGCCGCCCCCTTTCCGCCTTGTTTTCGCCGCAAAGTGAACCGCCGGTGAAGTGGCCGGCTCAGGCGCGCTTGCGGAACAGCAGCGTCATCCGGTCGCTCTCGCCGAGGTTCTTCAAGTCCTCGCGCTTGGTGCGCAGCACCGGGGGCATCTCCCACACCCCTTCGGCGTGGTTGGCGGTGTCGGCCGGGTTGGCGTTGTATTCCGCGCTGCCGACGAAATCGAAGCCATGCGCCTCGACGAACTTGATCACGTCGGCCTGGCGCAGGTAGCCCTTGCTGCCGTCGGCATAGGCGAACGGCGCGTCGGGCTTCGCCCGGTGCTGCTCGATCCCGAGCATGCCGCCGTCCTTCAGCAGCGAGCGCATCGCCTTCAGCTCGCGGTCGGCGATGTTCCAGTTCATCAGGTTGTGCATCATCCGCATCACCAGGATGCGGTCGAAGGTGCCCTTCTCAGCCTCGGGCAGGTTCTCGAGCGTCATTCCCGCAAAGCGTTCGGCGGGCAGCCCGGTCGCCGCCGCGACGTCGGCCGGATACTTCACCGCGCCTTCGCGGATGCGCGCCTGGGCGGTCTCGTTGAACGCGCCCGCGGTCGGATCGAAGTACAGCCCGACGAGCTTGCCCTGCGGCCCCAGATAGAGCCCGAGCAGGCGCGAATACCATTCGCCGCCGGGGGCGTACTCGCCGACCTTCATCCCCGGCTCGACCTGGAAGAACGCCAGCGTCTCGGCCGGCTTGCGCCAGCGGTCGCGGGGACGATCGGCATCGCGCTTGGGATCGGCCACCGCCGCCAGCAGCGCCGGGTTGACCTTGAGCGTGGCCGCCGCCGCCGGCTTCTTGGCGGCCTGCGCGGCGGCGGGGACGGGCAGCGCGGCAAGCGCCGCAAGCGGGAGGATCGCAAGCATCGAGCGTCGCATCGGGGAGTCTCCAACGGGGGGGTGCGGACCGCATGCCAGCTTATCCGCCCGGGCGGGCATGACAAGCGTCCGCGTGGTGCCTATCTGCGCGCGCGAAGGAGTTCAGCGGATGAGCGAACAGGCTATCATCGCCGGCGGATGTTTCTGGTGCACCGAGGCGGTGTTCCGCGACGTGGTCGGGGTCACCGACGTCGAGAGCGGCTATATCGGCGGCACGGTCGCCAACCCGACCTACAAGCAAGTCTGCGGCGGCGATACCGGCCATGCCGAGGCGATCCGGGTGACGTACGATCCGGGCGCGATCTCGCTCGCCGAGATCTACGACGTGTTCCTCGGCACGCACGATCCGACCCAGTTGAACCGCCAGGGGGGCGACGTCGGCACGCAATACAGGAGCGCGATCTTCGTGGCGGACGATGCGCAGCGCGCCGAGGCCGAGGCCGCGATCGAGCGCTGGAACGCCGAACACGGCTCCGCCGCGGTCACTACCATCGAAGGCCCCGCCGACTGGTATCCGGCCGAGGACTACCACCAGGAATACTGGCAGGGCGAAGGCCAGCGAAACCCCTACTGCTTGGCGACCATCCCGCCCAAGCTGATGAAGCTGCGGAAGAGTTTCCAGGGCAAAGTGAAGAGCTAGGCGCGCCAGCGCGCCACGAAGAACCCGTCGAGGCCGCCCTGCGCGGCGAGCATCGAGGGGTCGGTGCGCAGCCAGCCTTCGGGGGTGGGTGCGAGGCCGGCGGGCAGTTCCTCCGGCCGGATCGGGGAGGGCTGGAGCGGGACCTCGGCCGCCTGCGCTTCGCCTTCCTCGGGCTCGAGCGAGCAGGTGGCGTAGACCAGCGTGCCCCCCGGCGCGAGCCAGCGGGCCGCGCGGGCCAGCAGCGCGGCCTGGAGTTCGGCCATCTCCGCTATCTGGCGCGGGCCGATACGGTGGAGGACGTCGGGATGGCGACGGCACGTGCCGGTCGCGGTGCACGGAGCGTCGAGCAGGATCGCGTCGTAAGGGCGCGCCGGCTCCCACGCGAGCGCGTCGGCGGCCACGACTTCCGCCGTCAGCCCGGTGCGCTCGAGGTTCTCGACCAGCCGGTCCAATCGCTTGAGACTCCTGTCGAGGCCGGTGACCCGCCAGCCGGCGGCGGCGAGCTGGAGCGTCTTGCCGCCCGGCGCGGCGCAGAGGTCGAGCACCCGCCGTCCCTCGCCCCGCCCCAGCAGCCGCGCCGGGAGCGAGGCGGCGAGATCCTGCACCCACCATGCCCCGTCCTCGAACCCGGCAAGGCGCTCGACCGCGGTCCCGCGCGGCAGCCGAACATGGCCGGGAGCGAGGCTGACGCCGCCGAGCTCGCCCGCCCGGCGCTCGGTGGTGCTCCAGTCCTTGAGCGACAGGTCGAGCGGCGGTGGCTCGGCGAGCGCCGCCGCGATCGGACCGGCGCGCTCGCCCCATCGCGCGGCCACGGCGGGGGGCAGCGTGGGGGCTTCGGGCAGCGCCGCTGCGGCCTTCAGCACCGCCGAGAACACCCCGTGCGCCAGCCGCCGCGGGCCGCCGGCGAGCAGCTCCAGTCCGGTGGCGATCGCCGCATGCGGCGGGGTGTCGAGGCGCAGGACTTGCGCTAGCATCATCCGCAGCACGGTGCGGGGCTTGGCGTCGGCGGGCAGCGGCTGCGGCGTCGCGCCGTCGATCAGCGCGTCGAGGTCGATCAGCCAGCGCAAGCTTTCCCCGGCGATCGCGCGCGCGAGGCCAAGGTCGGACGCGGTCAACCCTTTGCCGTGCGCGCGCTCGGCGAGCTCGAGCGTCTCGCCCCGGCGCAGCACCGCGTCGAGCATCCGCAGCGCCGCGGTGCGCGCGGCGAGTCCCTGGAATTTCGCCATCGTCCGCGCCCTATCGGCGATTGCATGCGCGCGCCAGCGCGCCCATCTTGCCCACGATGAAACGCGCGACCCGACGGCCCGAGACGTTCGCCAAGCCGGCGCACTGGACCGATGCCCCCCCGCCCCCGCCCGCGCCGCCCAAGCTCGACGAGCCGCTCAGCCCCACCCGCTACGGCGACTGGGAGAAGAACGGCATCGCGATCGATTTCTGAGCTACGTCGCAAGATGGATTGCCGGGTGCCCTCTGAGCACCTTCGCGCCCGCCTTCGGCTCCTCGCAATGACGATGGACCCATCAACCCCCTCATTTCGTCATTGCGAGCGCAGCGAAGCAATCTATCTTCTACCGGACGATCTCAAAGTAGAGGTCCCGCCACTCGGGAGTCATCGCCTTAATCAGTGCAATCTTCTTCGCCCGCGACCCGGCTTTGAGCTGCTTCTCCCGCACAATCGCATGCTCCATCGTCGAGTGCAGCTCGAACCAGACTAGCTTCTTGCAGCTATAGCGCTTCGTGAGACCGTCGACGGCTCCCTCGCGGTGTTGCCAGGCACGCTTCGGCAAGTCCGACGTCACGCCGACATAGATCGTGCCCAGCTTGCGGTTGGCCATGATGTACACAGCGGGCTGAAAGTTCGCATGCATCGGGAGATGGATTGCTTCGCTTCGCTCGCAATGACGAGAATACTTTTCGGCACTGCGTAGCGCCTTACGCAACGCGGCAATCCAGCATGCGGCGTCTCGCTGGCCTAGAGCGCCCGAAACCTCACCTTCAGCCCGTCCTTCGGCTTGGGGATCGGCCACGGCTGCCAATCGGGGGCGTAGCCGTCGGCCACCTCGATGCGGTAGCGCTGGAGCAGTTGGGCGATCAGGATCTTCACCTGCATGTAGGCGAAGTGAAGCCCCAGGCACATGTGCGCGCCACCGCCGAACGGGACCCAGGCGTACTTGTGCCGCGCTTTCACCTTGTCGGGCGTGAAGCGCATCGGGTCGAACGTCTCGGGCGAATCCCAGTATTCCTCCATGTGGTGCGTCAGGTGGACGTTGAAGCCGCACGCCGCGCCGGCGGGGATGCGGTAGCCGCCGAATTCGAAGCTGCGCAGCGCCCGGCGGGGCAGCGAGGGCACCGGCGGGATCAGCCGCAGCGCTTCCTTGAACGCCATCTCGGTGAGCTCGAGCCTGGGCAGGTCGTCGTAAGCGGCGCCGCGGGGGCGCCCGGCCGCGTCGGGCCCGCCGGTGACCGCGAACACTTCCTGGCGCAGCTTCTCCTGCCATTCGGGGTGCTTCGCGAGCAGCCAGACGAAGCTCGTCGCGCTCGAGGTGATGGTGTCGTGCGCCGCCATCATCAGGAAGCTCATGTGATCGACCACTTCGTCGACCGGGAGCAGCTCGCCCGCCTCGTCGGTCGCGGTGGCGAACTGGCTGAACATGTCCTGCCCGGTACCTTCGCCGGCGCGGCGTTTGAGCGTCGCCTGGGTGAAGTAGTCGACGATGAACGCGCGGCCCTTCACCCCGCGGCGCATCTGCGTGAACGGCAGCGGCTTCCTCACCGGGGTGATCGAGGCCTGCACCATGTCGACGAAGGCCTGGTTGATCCGTTGCGCCTCGGGCCCCCACGGCAGCCCGAGGAAGCTGTCGGCGGCGAGGTCGAGCGTGAGCTTCTTGATCGCCGGGTAGAACAGCCTTTCGCCGCCCCACCCCGCCACCTCCTGCGCGATCCCGCGGTCGAGCGCGGCGGCATAGTGGCGCATGGGTTCGGGCTTGAAGGCGATCGACAGCGCCCGCCGGTCCGCGCGGTGCTTGTCGAAATCGAGCAGCATCAGCCCGCGCGGGAACAGCCGGTGGAGCGAGGGGCTCCAGCCCTGTTCGCTGGAGAAGATCTTGTCGCGGTCGAACAGCAGCAGCTCGTTGGCGTCGGCGCCGATGAGCATTACGATCCAGTGGCCCATCACCTTGTTCTTGTAGACCGGGCCGTACGTATCGAGCATGTGCCAGGCGAAGGCGTGCGGATCCTTCAGCATGCGGAACAGGTTGCCGACCAGCGGCGGGCCGGCGTCGCCCGGGATGTGCGCGAGGTCGGCATCCTTCAGCCGCCCCTCGCTCCAGTGCCGCGGTGCGGTCTCGGCCGGCTGGTGCAACGACGAGGTCGGCTGGGCGAGCGTGGCCACGGGTAGCTCCTTGAAACCTACCCGCGTTGTACGGGTGCTAGAGCCACCCGGCAAGCTCGCGCCGCACCAGCGCCTCGAGCATCGCCATGCCCGGCTCGCGGGCGTTGAGGCAGGCGAGCGCGGCGAACTGCTCGCCGCCGGCTTCGAGGAACTGCTCGCGCCCCCGGATCGCCAGCTCCTCGAGCGTTTCGAGGCAGTCGGCGGCGAACCCGGGCGCCGCGACCGCCAGCCGCCGGGTGCCCGCCTTCGCTTCCGCCGCCAGCACCGCATCGGTCGCCGGCTCGAGCCATTTGGCGCGCCCGAAGCGGCTCTGGAACGTGGTGACGATGCGCAAGTCCGGCCGGCCCAGTGCGGCTTCGAGCAACCGCGCGGTCTTGCGGCAGTGGCAGTGATAAGGATCGCCGAGCTCGAGCGTGCGCTGCGGCATGCCGTGGAAGCTGAGCAGCAGGACTTCGGGCTGGAACGCCAGCTCGGCCAGTTGTCCGCGCAGATCGTCGGCCAGCGCAGCGATGTAGGCCGGATCGTCGTGGTACGGCGGCAGGGTGCGCAGCGCGGGTTGCCAACGGCGCGTCCGCAACCAATCCGCAGCCTTGTCCACAACCGTCGCGGTCGTCGCCGCGCTGTACTGCGGATAGAGCGGGGCGAGCAGGATCCGCTCGCACCCTGCGTCCATCAGCGCCTCGAGCGACGCGCCGATCGCCGGGCGTCCGTAGCGCATCGCGTGCCGCACGACGACCCGGTCGCCCAGCCGCTCTTGCAGTGCCGCCGCCTGCCCGGCGGTGATCGCGGCGAGCGGCGAGCCGGCCTCGCTCCATACCTGGGCGTAGGCGTGCGCGCTCTTTTTCGGCCGGGTGTTGAGGATGACCCCGCGCAGGATCGGCTGCCAGACCAGCGGCGGGATCTCCACCACTCGGCGGTCGGAGAGGAACTCCGCCAGATAGCGCCGCACGCTGCGCGGATCGGGTGCGTCGGGGGTGCCGAGGTTGACCAGCAGCACCCCCACGCCCCCGGCCCGGACGGGCGGATGGTCGGGGGGGCGAGTCACAGGCCTTCCGACAGGAGCGGCAGCCGCCGCAGCCGCAGCCCGGTCGCCGAATGCAGCGCATTGGCGATCGCCGGCGGGGCGACCGCGACGCCGATCTCGCCGGGGTCGGCGGGCTCGCCCGCCCCGTCGAGGAGCTCGACCGCGATCGCCGGGCAGTCGGCGAGCGTCGGAAGGTTGAGGCTGGCGAGCCGGCCGGTGGTCGGCAGCCCGGCCTCGTACTGGAGCGACGATCCGGTCGCGAGGCTGGTGCCGAACACCAGGCCTCCCGCGATCTGCGGGCGGGCGATGTCGCGGTTGATCACGCGGCCCAGATCGACCGCCGCCGACAGCTTTTCAACCCGTACCCCGCCCTCGCCCGCGCGCGCGGTGGCGACGCAGGCGATCCGCGCGACCGGCCCGCCGCCCGCCGGGTCGCCGATCCGCCAGCAGGCGACCCCGTTGCCGCTCTGCCCCGCGCCGCCGTCCCATTGCGCCAGCCGCGCGGCGCGCTGCAGGCATTCGGCGAGCCGCGGGTCGCCGCCGAGCAGGCCGATGCGGAACGACAGCGGCTCGCGCCCGACCCGCGCGGCGAGCTCGTCGATGAAGCACTCGGTAACGAACGCGAATACCGCGTGCGAGTTGCCGCGCAGCCGGCCGGAAGGAAGCCCGACATCGACCGGCACATGGTCGATCGCCAAGTCGGGGATGGCGTAAGGCCCCGCCGCGCCCTCGAACGCCAGCGGGTCCGGCGCGCGGCCGCTCGCCGCCCGCGCCGCCAGCGGAGTCCTGTTGCCGAACAGGCGCTCGCCGAACTCCGCGGCGGTCGCCGGCATCGCCACCCGCAGCCGCAGCGCCTGCGGGCGGCCGTCCTCGCGCGCGGTCCAGGCGCTGGCGAGGCAGGCGGCGGGCGCGCGCGGGCGCCCGGCGACCATCTCCTGCCAGCGCGACCAAACGAGCTGCACCGGCGCGCCCACCTCGGCGGCGATCACCGCGGCCTCGATCGCGTGATCGTGTTCCAGTCGCCGGTCGAAGCTGCCGCCGGCCGCCAGCGGGTAAAGCACCGCATCCTCGGGCGAGAGCCCCACCGCCTTCGCCGCGGCGGCCTTGGCCTGCGCCGGGGCCTGGCTCGCCAGCCACAGCTCGAGCTTGCCGTCGGCCAGCCGCGCGGTGGCGGTGGCGGTCTCGAGCGTGGCGTGCGTCGCCGGGGCGATTTCGTAGCGGTAGGTGACCGTCGGCGCGCCGCGACCGGCGTCGCCATTGCCCCGGGTGGCGATCCGGTGCGCTTCCCCCTCGGTCAGCGCACCGTCGAGCGCCCGCGCGATCCGCTCGCTGCTCGCGCGATCCTCGGTCCGCCAGACCGGCGCCATCGCCTTCAACGCCTGTTCGGCCGCCCACCAGGTATCGGCCACCGCGGCGATCCACCCGCGCGCCTTGACCACCCGGCGCAGGCCGCGCACGCGCGCGCCGGCCGCTTCGTCGAAGCCGATGAGCGCGGTGTCGCCGAGCGCCCCGTGGCGGATCGCGGCGTAGAGCATGCCCGGCAGCCGCACGTCGCCGGCGAACGGGAAGCTGCCGTCGACCTTGGCCGGAAGGTCGAGCCGCGGCCACGCCGTCCGGCGCCCGTCGGCGAGCGGCGGATCGGCGTAAGGCGCCGGCGCCAGCGGGGGAGGGTCGGGTGGAGCGAAGGCGGCGGCGTCCTGCGCCAAGGCGGCGAAGCTGAGGTGCCTGTTCCGGTGATAGACCACCCCCGCGCGCACCGCGCAGTCTTCCCACGCCACGCCCCAGCGGTCGGCGGCGGCCATGCACAGCATCGCCCGCGCCGCCGCCGCCGCCGCGCGCGCCGGTTGTTCGTACGCGGCGACCGAAGTCCCTTCGGCGGTGGCGGTGAAGCCGCTTTCGGCGGCCCAGCGGCGGGTGACGAGATCGTCGGGCTCGTCCGCCAGTCCGGGCGCGAACGGCATCCACAGCGGTGCCCATTTTGCCGCCAGCGGCAGATTGGCGTACGCCCCCGAGACGGGCGCCAGCTCGACGGCGACCTGGCGCCAGTCCGCGCCCATCTCGGCCGCGACGATCTGGGGGAGCAGCGTGGTCACCCCCTGCCCCATCTCGAGCTGCGGGACGGCGACCGTGAGCACTCCGTCGCGCGCCAGCTTGAGCCAGGCCGAGAACGCCCACTCTCCGCGCCCGGGCGTAAGCGGGGCATCGTACTCGCGCGGCCACAACCCCCACGCCACCAGCAGCCCGCCGCCGGCCGCGGCGCCTGCGAGCAACCCCCGCCGGCTGAGCTGCATCCCTACGCGGCCCTCCGGTCGAGCCAGTCGCCCACCCGGGCGGCCAGGCCGGCGAAGACTTCGGCCGCCGGCCCTTCGCCCGCGGCCGGAGGCTCGCCGGCGTCGCTCGCCTCGCGGATCGCCAGGGCCAACGGGATGCGCCCCAGGAACGGCAGCCCCGCCTCGGCCGCGGCGGCCTCGACCCCGCCGCGCCCGAACGGGTCGCTCACCCCGCCGCAGTGCGGGCACGCATAGCCGGCCATATTCTCCACCAGCCCGATCACCGGAACCTCACCCTTGGCGAACAGCTCGGCGGCGCGCCGCGCGTCGATCAGCGCGAGGTCCTGCGGGGTCGAGACGATCACCGCGCCGGCCGGCCGGTGCTTCTGCAGCATGGTGATCTGGACGTCGCCGGTGCCCGGCGGCAGATCGAGCAGCAGCACATCGGCATCGCCCCACGCCGCGCCGATCAGCTGGCCGAGCGCCCCGCTCGCCATCGGCCCGCGCCACGCGAGCGCCTTGCCCGGTTCGACCAGGTGGCCCATCGACAGGAGCCTGACCCCATGGCGGCTTTCGACCGGGACGAGCTGCTCGCCCTCGGCGGTCGGGCGCACCCCTGCGGTATCGAACAGGGTCGGCTGGCTGGGCCCGTAGATGTCGGCATCGACCAGCCCGACCTTGCGCCCCTGCCGCGCCAGCGCGACCGCGAGGTTGGCGGTGAGCGTCGACTTGCCGACCCCGCCCTTGCCCGAGCCGACCGCGACGATCACCGGGCCCGGCGGCGCCGCCGGCCTATCCGCCATCACCGCCACCCGGACTTCGGCCACCCCTTCGGCCGCACCGAGAATGTCGCGCACCGCCGCTTCGAGGTCCGCCCGGGCCCCGGCATCGAGCCCTTCGCCATCGAGGATCGCGGACACCGTTCCGCCGCGCTGGCGCAGCGACCGTACCCGCGCCGCCACGGCGGCAGGCAGGCGATCGGTCAGTGCGTTGTCGTCCATGGCAGCGCGCGCCCTAGCAGCAAAATCGCCCCGGCCACCCCCTGTTTTTCTGGCCGCCGCTTCCTATAACGGCGCCATGGACAAGTTGGATGGGTTAGGGCGTGCGATCGGCCTGGCGATGGCCGGCAAGAGCCCGTGGGGCGGCAAGAAGGCGGGCGAAGCGGACAAGCCCGCGAGCGGCGAGCCGGCGGGCGCCGGCGGCGAGCCCGCCGCGGAAAAGCCCGACGGCGGCAGTGCCAGGGGCCCGCGCAACCCGTGGCTTCCCCCCTCCGACGAACCGCGCCGCTCGGCCAGCATCGAGGACATCTTCAAGAACCGCGGCCCCGAAGGCCCGCGCCGCAATCCGTTCGGCGGGGGCGTCGGCGGCCCGGGGTTCCGCCTGCCCGAGCGCCCCGGCGGCAAGAGCTGGTTCCCGGTGGCGCTCGGCGCGATCGTGCTGGTGTGGCTCGGCTTCTCGATGGTCCACCAGGTGGGCCCCAAGGAAGAAGGCATCGTCACCACTTTCGGCAAGTATTCGCGCACGCTGACCCCCGGCCTCAGCCTGACCCTGCCCTGGCCGATCCAGCGGGTCGATATCGAGGAAGTGAGCGAGTTCCGCATCGAGCAGATCCCCGAAGGTTCGGCGCAGAAGCTGATGCTGACGGGCGATCAGAACCTGGTCGATCTCAGTTACATCGTCCGCTGGTCGATCAAGGACCTGAAGCAGTTCCGGTTCCAGCTCGCCGATCCCAACGAGACCGTGCGCGACGTGGCGGAAGCCGCGATGCGCGCATCGGTGGCACAGAAGACGCTCGACCAGGTGCTGTCGGGCGAAGGCCGCGCCGACATCGAAGGCGCGGTGCTGGCGCGGATGCAGGGCATCCTCGATGCGTACAAGTCGGGGATCGCGGTGCAGGGCGTCGAGATCCGCAAGACCGACCCGCCCAAGGAAGTCGAGGAAGCGTTCAAGGACGTTTCCGCCGCGCAGCAGGATGCCGACGCGGAGATCAACCGCGCCGAAGCCTACGCGCAGCAGATCCTCGCCCGGGCGCAGGGCGACGCCGCCTCGTTCGACAAGATCTACGAGGAATACAAGCTGGCGCCCGAGGTGACCCGCCAGCGGCTCTATTACGAGACGATGGAGCGGGTCCTGCGCCAGAACGACAAGACGATCATCGAGGCCGACGGCGTGACCCCCTATCTCCCGCTCCCCGAAGTGCAGAAGCGCGCACGCGCCACGCAGCCGGAGGGCCAGTGATGGAAGCTCTCTGGCAGACTCACAAGACCTCGATCATCGCCGTCCTGCTGGCGCTCGTCGCCGTCTGGTCGAGCATGGTGGTGGTGCCCGAAACCGAAGCCGCGGTGGTGATCCAAGCCGGCCGGCCCGACCGGGTCGCCAACCGGTTCGAACCCGGCCAGACGTACGGCGAGACCGGCGCCGGGATCGTCTTTAGGGTGCCGTTCTACGAGCGGGTCGAGCGGATCGACAAGCGGGTGCTCAACGTCGACATGGAGCCGCAGACCGTGCTCTCGACCGACCAGCTGCGCCTCAACGTCGATGCCTACGCCCGCTACCGGATCATCGATCCGGTCAAGATGGTGCGCACCGCCGGCACGCTGGCGACGGTCGACAGCCAGCTGTCGCAGAGCCTGTCCTCGGGCGCCCGGCAGGAGCTCGGCCGGCGCAGCTTCTCGGCGCTGCTCGCCGCCGAGCGCGGGACGACGATGGCCAACATCACCCGTCTGCTCGATACGCAGGCGCGCAACTACGGCGCGCAAGTGAGCGACGTGCGGATCAAGCAGGCCGACCTGCCCGACGGTACCCCGCTCGAATCGGCCTTCCGCCGGATGCAGTCGGCCCGCGCGCAGGAAGCGGCGACCTTGCGGGCGCAGGGACAGAAGAACGCGCAGATCATCCGCGCCGA
>JBGSBH010000044.1:0-13352 GCA_041730635.1 Cypionkella sp. | reverse complement strand
GCTCGACGTCGGCTGCGGGGAGGGCGAGCTGCTGGAGCTGCTGACCCGCGAGAAGAACTGCGACGGCCAAGGCCTGGAGCTATCCAGCGAGGGCGTCTCGGCCTGTCTGGCGCGGGGCCTGGCCGTGGTGCAGGGCGACGCCGACCGCGACCTCGCCGACTATCCCGACCGCTCGTTCGACTACGCGGTGCTCAGCCAGACGCTGCAGACCGCCGCGCGGCCCGACCGGATGCTCGACGAGCTGCTGCGGGTCGGCGCGCGCGCGTTCGTCTCGTTCCCCAACTTCGCGCACTGGCGGATGCGCGCCGCGCTGGCGCTCGGCGGGCGGATGCCGGTCACCCGGCACCTGCCGGTGAGCTGGTACGAGACCGAGAACATCCACCACGTGACGGTGGCCGATTTCCGCGAGCTGCTGCGCGCCAAGGGCGTGCGCAGCGAACGCGCCTGGTTCTTCTCCGGCGGCCGCACGCTGGGTGCCCCCGGCGCCAACTGGCGCGCCGAATACGCGCTGTTCGAGCTTACCCGATGACCGTCACCCGCTTCGCCCCATCGCCCACCGGCCTGCTCCATGTCGGCAACCTGCGCACCGGCCTGCACAACTGGCTGCTCGCCCGAAAAGCCGGCGGGCGGTTCCTGCTGCGGATCGACGATACCGATCCCGAGCGCAGCCGCGAGGAATACGTCGAGGCGATCCGCGCGGACCTCGCCTGGCTCGGACTCGATATCGACGGCGAAGCGCGCCAGTCGGCGCGGCAGGCGATCCATGAGCAGGCGTTCGAGCGCCTGCGCGCGGCGGGGAGGGTCTATCGCTGCTACGAGACCGCGCAGGAGCTGGAACTCAAGCGCAAGGTGCTGCTCGGCCGGGGGCTGCCGCCGATCTACGACCGCGCCGCGCTCGCGCTGACCGAGGCCGATCATGCGCGCTTCGCCGAGCAGGGCGTCGCGCCGCACTGGCGCTTCCGGCTCGACCACGACGCGCCGATCGAGTGGGACGACGGCATCCGCGGCGCGCAGCGGTTCGATCCGGCGCAGTTGAGCGATCCAGTCGTGCGGCGGGCCGACGGAAGCTGGCTCTACATGCTGCCGAGCGCGATCGACGATATCGAGATGGGCATCACCGACGTGCTGCGGGGGGAGGACCACGTCAGCAACACCGCGGCGCAAGTGCAGATGTTCACCGCGCTGGGGGCCGCGCCGCCGCGCTTCGCGCACGAGGCGCTGCTGGTGGGGGCCGAGGGCAAGCTGTCGAAGCGGCTGGGCTCGCTGTCGGGCGCCGCGCTGCGCGAGGCGGGGATCGAGCCGCAGGCGCTGGCGGCGCTGCTGGCGCGGCTCGGCACCAGCTTGCCGGTCGAGCCGATCGCCGCGCGCCAGGCGCTGATCGACGGTTTCGACCTTGCGACCTTCGGGCGGGCGCCGGCGCGGTTCGACGAGGGCGAGCTGGCCCGGCTCAACCAGGCGATCGTGCACCAGCTTCCGTTCGCCGACGTCGCCGGCCGCCTCCCGGCAGGAATGGATGAACGCGCGTGGGCGGCGGTGCGCGAGAACCTCTCGACGGTGGCCGAAGCGTGCGACTGGTGGCCGGTGATCGGGGGCGAGATCGAGCCGCCGGCGCTCGGCGATGAGGACCGCGCGTTCATCGCCCAGGCGCTCGACCTCCTCGCGTGGGGGGAGGATCCCTGGGGCGCGCTGACGGGCGCGCTCAAGGCGCGCCCCGGGCGCAAGGGCAAGGCGCTGTTCCTCCCCCTGCGGCTGGCGCTGACCGGGCGCGAGCAGGGTCCCGACATGCACCGGCTGATCGTCGCGATCGGCGAGCAGCGGGTGCGCGAGCGGCTGGCGCGCGCTGCCAACGCCTAGGCTCCGCCCGCCGCGCCTGGCGAACGGATCGTCCCGCCGCCGACAATGGCTGGAACCGAGCGCGGCGCCGGTGGTTCCGGACTGCGACCACCGGTCTCAAAAAGGGGATTTTCAATGACTTCGCGTAAATTTGCGTTAACCGCGGCGGCTGCCGCGCTGGCGGCGATGCCGATCGCGGCGCAGGCCGCCCCGGCCGCGCGCACCGCCGCGCCGGTGTCCGAAGGCTCCGACCTCGGCCGCCGCGGCGACTTCGGCGCCGCGATCATCATCATCCTGATCGCGGCGGCCGGCATGGCGCTGCTGCTGCTGACCGACGACGATCCGGCCAGCCCCTGATCGCTATCGCGCGTGCTTCGCCAGTTCGTCGCCGCTCAAGGTGACGACGTGAAGCAGGTTCGTGCTCCCGGGCGTGCCGAACGGCACCCCGGCGAGCGCGATCAGCTTGCTACCCGCGGCGCCGAATCCGTGCCGCAGCGCCATCCGCTTGCCCTTGGCGATCATCTCCTCGAAGCTGCCGATATCGCGCGTGGTCACCGCATGCGCGCCCCATAGCAGCCCCACCCGCCGGGCGGTCTTGACGCTCGGCGTCAGGACCAGCATCGGCACGCTCGGCCGCTCGCGCGCGACGCGCCGCGCGGTGCTGCCCGATCCGGTGAACACCACGATCGCGCTGACCGAGACGGTGTCGGCGATCGTCATGCAGGCATGGCTCAGCGCGTCGGCGGTGGTCCGGTCGGGCGGGGTGTCGAGAAAGCGGACCCGGCCGAGGTAGGCCTCGTCGCGCTCCACCTGCGCGGCGATGCGGTCCATGATCCGCACCGCTTCCTCGGGCCATTCGCCGGCGGCGGTCTCCGCCGAAAGCATCACCGCGTCGGCTCCGTCGTACACCGCGTTCGCCACGTCCGAGACTTCCGCGCGGGTCGGCGTCGGGCTCTCGATCATCGATTCGAGCATCTGCGTCGCGACGATCACCGGCTTGCCGGCGGTGCGGGCGGCGTTGACGATGCGCTTCTGCAGCGGCGGCACTTCCTCCGGATCGAGCTCGACCCCGAGGTCGCCGCGCGCGACCATGATCCCGTCCGAAAGCTCGATGATCTCGTCGAGCCGGCGCACCGCGGAGGGCTTCTCGATCTTGGCACACAGCGCCCCGTGGCCGCCCATCAGCTTGCGCGCCTCGGCCAGGTCCTCGGGCCGCTGGACGAACGAGAGGCCGATCCAGTCCACCCCCTGCTCGACCGCGAAGGCGAAGTCGCGGCGGTCCTTTTCGGTGAGCGCGGGGATCGGCACCTCGGCGTCGGGGACGTTGACGCCCTTGCGGTCGGAGATCACCCCGCCAACTTCGGCCGAGCAGAGGATACGATCGGCTTCCGCCCTGATCACCTTGAGGCGGATCTTGCCGTCGTTGATCAGCAGCCGCTGGCCCTTGTGGAGCACGCCGAACAGCTCGGGATGCGGCAGCTCGACCCGGGTTTCGTCGCCCGGCGCGGGATTCCGGTCGAGCGTGAAGTGGCCCGAATGGCGGATCACCGCCTGCCCGCCGGCGAAGCTGCCGACCCGCAGCTTGGGGCCCTGGAGGTCGGCGAGGATCGCGATCGGCCGCCCGGCGCCTTTCTCGAGCTCGCGGATCGCGCGGATGGTCCCGGCGTGATCGGCGTGGCTGCCGTGGCTCATGTTCACGCGGAAGGCGTCCGCGCCGGCGCGCAGCAACCGGGCGAGCATCTCGGGGCTGCGGCTCGCGGGGCCGACGGTGGCGAGGACCTTGACCTTGCGCTGGCGCGGTTCGAGCTTCTGCATCGCCCGCGCCTATGGCAAGCGCGCCCGCCAAGACAAGGACTCTCGCCCGCGATGACCGATAAATCCGACCCGCTCGAGGCGTTGCCCGACGCCGTGGCGGCCGCCGCGTTCCGTCGCCTCGTGCGCCACTTGCGCCACCGCGCCGACGCGCAGAACATCGAGCTGATGGGGCTCGCCGGGTTCTGCCGCAACTGCCTCGCCGACTGGATCGTCGAGGCGGGCTACTCCGGCGACAAGGCAGCCGCGCGCGAGCTCATACACGGCATGCCCGCCGCTGTGTGGAAAGCGCGGCATCAAACCGAGGCCACTCCCGAACAGTTAGCGCGAATGGAAGCGAGCCTGAAGCTCAACCCGCAGGGATAATCCTTCGACAAGCTCAGGATGAGCGGGGGTGGGCGTTCGGCTCGGTGGCCCGGCCGCAGGCGCCGTTTTTGCTCGATTAGAAACAGGTTCCGCTCGTCCTTAGCTTGTCGAAGGACGCTCGCGCTCGCTATCGGCGCGCACCCGATTCTCATTCCCCGGAGCTGTGACACCCAAATGGCCAACGCCACCGACGACCGCCTGCGCCTGCTGATCGAGCGGGTCGAACGCCTCGAGGAGGAAAAGAAGGGCATCGCCGACGATATCCGCGACGTCTACGCGGAGGCCAAGGCGGTCGGCTACGACGCCAAGATCATGCGCCAGATCGTCCGCCTGCGGAAGATGAAGCCCGACGACCGCGCGGAAATGGAAGCGATCCTCGACACCTACAAGGCTGCGCTCGGATTGGGGTGACTTGCCGCACGCCTGGTTTCGCGGTATTTTCCGGGGATGCGAAAGGCCCCGATCGCGATCGCCGGAATCGCCGCCCTGGCCGTGGCGACACCGGTTCTGATTGCGCTCGCTTCGGTGATCGCCCTCGTGTGTGGTGCCATCGCCGGTTGGGCTGGCGGCTGGCTGTTTCCCGAAGTTTTCGCCAATCTGTCCGATCTCGTCTTTGGCCGGGCCGTTCCCGCCTGGCAGATCGGCGCGATGCTGGGGTTCGTGAGCGCTTTCCTGCACGCTGCCGCTTCTTCTTCCTCGTCGAAAGACTGACCTCGGCACGCCCCGGGGGGAGGCGCTCCGGCGGCATTTACATCCGTTGGATTCGGAACAGGGAGCGCAGCATTCGGTTCACCCGGTGAAAGGATTTACCGATGACCCAGGATAGCGAGACCGTCGAGAAGGCCTTCGTCGAGGAGACCGGCGAAGAGCCGCGGATGCCCGGCCACGAATCGCAGATGAAGGACAAGCCCGAGTGGCAGCCGCGCTACCCCGGCTCCGGGCGTCTGGCGGGCAAGGTGGCGATCGTCACCGGCGGCGACAGCAGGATCGGGCGGGCGACCGCGATCCTGTTCGCGCGCGAAGGGGCCAAGGTCGCCATCAGTCACCTCGAGGAAGACGACGACGCGGAATTCACCGCCGAGCAGATCCGCAACGAAGGCAGCGAGGCGCTGATCCACCGCGGCGACCTGGGCGATCCGGCGGTGTGCCGGGATCTCGTCCAGCAGACGATCGACCGGTGGGGCCGGCTCGACGTCCTGGTCAACAACGCCGGCGAGCAGCATCCCGACAAGGACATCACCGACATCACGGTGGAGCAGCTGCAGCGCACGTTCCAGACCAACATCTTCTCGATGTTCTACCTCGTCCAGGCGGCGCGCCCGCACCTCAAGGAAGGCGCATCGATCATCAACTGCACCAGCGTGACGATGTACAAGGGGGCGCCGATCCTGCTCGATTACAGCGCCACCAAGGGCGCGATCACCGCGTTCACCCGCTCGCTGAGCGAGAGCCTGGTCGAGCACGGCATTCGGGTGAACGCGGTGGCGCCGGGCCCGATCTGGACCCCGCTCAACCCGTTCGGCGGTCAGCCGCCGGAAAAGATCAAGGACTTCGGCAAGGACACCCCGATGGGCCGCCCGGGCCAGCCCAACGAGGTCGCGCCCGCGTTCCTGTTCCTCGCCTGCGAGGATTCGAGCTACATGTCGGGCCAGGTGCTGCACCCTAACGGCGGGATCATCGTCAACGGGTGAAGGGCGCGCGCATTTTTCGCTTTCCTACCGCGCGGGCTGCGGGCACACCGGCGAGATCGGCAAAGCGATGGCCGACCGGCCGGACGGCAAATAGTGTCACCCGTCGCCTTCGGGGTTAAGTCATTGAGTTAGCGCGTAAATCTCGGCGTAAGGCAGGGTGACACCCTGTCACCTTTGTCACCCGAAGCGGAACATAGGGAGGGGGGAGCATGGCGAAGTTCTGGGCACTGGCAGCCGGGGCGGCTGCCATGGCCACTGGCGCGGCGGCGCAGGAGGCGCCTGTCACCTTCATCCACGCCGGGCGGTTGCTGGCGACCCCGGGCGAAGCCGCGCGGGGCCCTTCGACGGTGATCGTGCGCGACGGCAAGATCGCCGAGGTGCGCGGCGGGCATGTCGCGCCCGAGGCGGGCGCCGAGGTGGTCGATCTCAGGGACAAGTTCGTCCTCCCCGGCCTCATCGACATGCACGTCCACCTCTACTCGTCGGGCTATCCGCTCAAGGAACGGATGGAGGGGCCGCTGACCGACCGCGAGGATGCCTTCGTCACCGCGATGGCGAACGCGCGCAAGACGCTCCACGCCGGGGTCACCACGGTGCGCGATCTCGGCAGCCCGCACCCGCGCGGCATCCGCGCGCTGCGCGACGCGATCGCCCGCGGGGAGGTCGAAGGGCCGACCGTGGTCAACGCCGGGCGGATGATCTCGGTCACCGCCGGCCACGGCGATGCCAACGCGCTGAGGGAGGAATACGCGCACGCGGTCCGCACCGAGGCCGATCACTTGTGCAACGGGCCCGAGGAATGCCGCCGCGCCACCCGCGAACAGATCTTCACCGGGGCGGAAGTGATCAAGTTCGCCGCTTCGGGCGGGGTCGGCTCGAACATCGCCGGCGGCTTGGGGGCGCAGATGACGCTCGACGAGATGAAGGCGATCGTCGATACCGCGCACAGCTTCGGCCGCAAGGTCACCGCGCACGCGCACGGCGCCGATGCGATCAAGCTCGCGCTGCGCGCCGGCGTCGATTCGGTCGAGCACGCGAGCTACATCGACGACGAGACGGTGCGCCTGTTCAAGCAGACCGGCGCTTACCTGGTGCCGACGAACCACGCCTTCGAGAGCGTCATCCGCCAGAGCCGCGCGGGCGAGCGGCCGCCGGCGACGATGGCGAAGGCCGAGCAGGTCGCGCTGGTGGTCAAGGACAGCCACCGCCGGGCCTACGCCGCCGGGGTCAAGGTGGCGATGGGAACCGATTCCGGCGTCGGGCCGCATGGCACCAACGGGCTCGAGTTCGGCTACATGGTCGCCAACGGGCTCAGCCCGACGCTGGCGATCCGCGCGGCGACCGTCGACGCCGCCGAGCTGCTCGGCCGCAGCGACCGGATCGGCCGCATCGCGGCGGGGATGGATGCCGACATCATCGCGGTCGACGGCGATCCGCTGGCCGACGTCCGGAGCCTCGAGGACGTCGACTTCGTGATGAAGCGCGGGAAGGTGGTGAAGGCGGACTAGGCGCCCGCGCCCGCCAGCATCAGCGCGACGAACGTCGCGTTATGGAGCATGTGGAGCAGCACCGCGCTCCACAGCCCATGCGTCACCCTGAGGTAGCCGAGCAGCAGCGCCAGCGCGAACTGCGGTAGCACGAGCGGCAGCAGCGTAGCCCCGGCGGTGGCAAAGTTCGTGAGGTGGATCGCGGCGAAGGCCAGCGCGCTCCCCCAGAAGAACCACGCGAAGCGGCGCTGGAACCATGACATGGCCGGGCGTCCGCGCAGCAGCCACAGCGCCAGCGGCGCCAGCGCCAGCGCGGCGGCGAGCGCCGCGCCCGAGGCCACCGGGCTGCCCGCAAGCGCCGCCACCGCGCCGCCGAGCCCCAGCAGTCCCACCGCCAGCACGTGCCCCGGCCGGCCCGACAGCCAGCCGCGGAACAGGATTTCCTCGCCGAGCGGCGCGCCGACGACCATCCCGACGGCCAGCAGCCCCGTCAGCTTCATCTCGCCGAGCATGTGCCGGGGAAGCTCGAACCCCAGCGCGATCGCCACGCCGAGGGCGGCGAACAGCCCGATCATGATCGCGAGGTCGAGCGCGTACAGGGCCAGCACGGCCTTGACCCCGTGGACCGGATCGAGCCCGGCCGCGTCGGGCAGCGCCGGGCGGCGGACGAAGCGCGCCCACGCACGCCACGCCGCCGGGGCAGCGGCGCGGCCCGCTCTTGTCGGTTGCCCACTCATGCGGCTAATGCGCCCCCGTTCCGAAAATCACCTCAGTCAGAACGGACTCATGGCAGGCCATTCCAAGTTCAAAAACATAATGCACCGCAAGGGCGCGCAGGACAAGAAGCGCTCGGCGATGTTCTCCAAGCTGAGCCGCGAGATCACCGTGGCGGCGAAGATGGGCGCGCCCGATCCAGACATGAACCCGCGCCTGCGCCTGGCGGTGAACAATGCCAAGGCGCAGTCGATGCCCAAGGACAACATCCAGCGGGCGATCGACAAGGCCGCCGCGGCCGGCGGCGAGGACTACGAGGAAGTGCGCTACGAAGGCTACGGCCCGGGCGGCGTGGCGCTGATTGTCGAGGCGCTGACCGACAACCGCAACCGCACCGCCACCAACGTGCGCACCGCGTTCGCCAAGAACGGCGGCAACCTGGGCGCGAGCGGCGCGGTCAGCCACGGGTTCGAGCGCAAGGGGATGATCGAGTACCCGGCTTCGGCGGGCAGCGAGGACGCCGTGCTCGAGGCGGCGATCGAGGCCGGCGCCGACGATGTCGAGAGCAGCGAGGACGGGCACACCGTGTGGACCGACATGGAAGCACTGCACGAAGTCGCCGGCGCGCTCGAGAGGGCTCTCGGCGAGCCGGAATCGGTCAAGCTCGCGTGGAAGCCCAACCTCACCGTCGCGGTCGACGAGGCCAACGCCGGCACGCTCCTGAAGCTGGTCGACGCGCTCGACGACGACGACGACGTGCAGACCGTGTGGGGCAACTACGAAGTCAGCGACGAAGTGATGGAAAAGCTTTCCTGATCATCCTCGGCCTCGACCCCTCGCTCTCGTGCACCGGGTGGGGGCTGATCCGCGCCGAGGGCTCGCGTCTGTCGCACATCGCCAACGGGCAGGTGCCGACCGAGGCGAAAGCGCCGATGGCCGCGCGGCTGCATCACCTGCACGATTCGATCGCAGCGCTCATCGCCGCCCACGCGCCCGACCGGGTGGCGGTGGAGGAAGTGTTCGCCAACAAGAACCCGCAATCGACGCTGAAGCTCGCGCAGGCGCGCGGCGCGGTGCTGGCGGCCTGCGGGCGCGCCGGGGTGCCGGTGCGCGAGCACGCGGCGCGGCTGGTCAAGAAGGCGGTGGTCGGCACCGGCGGGGCGGAAAAGACCCAGGTCCAGGCGATGCTCAAGGTGCTCCTGCCGGGCGTGGCGATCGCGGGGGCGGACGCGGCCGATGCGTTGGCGGTGGCCATCGCCGATGCGCATCTTGGCTGACCGCGCTCGCCGTTGCGAGGAGCCGAAGGCGACGCGGCAATCCAGCGCCGGGTCTTGCGCCGACTGCCTGCTCCCGAGATGGATTGCTTCGCGTCGCTCGCATTGACGAGGTAAGGGTTGCCGATGTTCCTCGTCGTGTTCCGCAACCGCAAGCGCGGCGACCTCGATGCGGCGGCCTACGCCGACGATGCCGCTGCCATGGAGCGGCTCGCGCGCGCCCAGCCCGGTTATCGCGCGTTCAAGTCCTACACCGCCGAGGACGGCGAAGTCGTCGCGATCAGCGAGTGGAACGACGAGGCCTCGGCGCGCGCGTGGGGCCGGCTTGCCGAACACC
Source organism: Cypionkella sp. (assembly GCA_041730635.1). Classification (GTDB taxonomy): domain Bacteria; phylum Pseudomonadota; class Alphaproteobacteria; order Sphingomonadales; family Sphingomonadaceae; genus Tsuneonella. The sequence goes on along the minus strand of JBGSBH010000044.1, from coordinate 3,838 downwards.
GCGCGGTCCAGCACAAGGGGCGCCAGAGCTACTACGCCGAATACACGCTGTTCGCCTGCGCGGCGCCGCGGGTGCACCGCTTCACCGCGAGAGACGCATGACGATCACCTTCTACGGCATTGCCAACTGCAACACGGTGAGGAAGGCGCGCGCCTGGCTCCGCGACAACGCGCTCGACTACGCGTTCCACGACTTCAAGCGCGAAGGGGCGGACCAGGATCTGGTGCGCAGCTGGGTCCAGGCGCTCGGGTGGGAACGGGTATTGAACCGCCAGGGCACGACTTTCCGCAAGCTCGAGCCCGAGCAGCAGGAGAACCTCGACGCCGAAAAGGCGATCCGCCTGATGGTCGCGCAACCTTCGTGCATCAGGCGGCCGGTGGTCGATCACCCCGGCGGTTTGCTGGTCGGGTTCGACGAGCGCGAGTGGGCGGCCGCGCTCGGGCCCGGTTCAGGAACCGCCGGCTAACCGGCGCGCATGCGGATCGTTCTCGCGCTGCTCGCCATGGCGCTCGCCTTCCCGGCCCACGCCCAGCTTGTCATCGCGCACCGCGGCGCCAGCGGCGAGCGGCCCGAGCACACGCTCGCCGCCTACGAGCGCGCGATCGACGCGGGCGCCCATTTCATCGAGCCCGACCTGGTGGCGACCAGGGACCTGGTGCTGGTCGCGCGGCACGAGAACGAGCTGTCCGACACCACCGACGTCGCCGCGCGCGAGGAATTCGCCGACCGCCGCCGGACCAAGGAGATCGACGGCCAGCGCATCGCCGGCTGGTTCGCCGAGGACTTCACGCTTGCCGAGCTGCGCACGCTGCGCGCGAAGGAGCGGCTGCCCGCGCTGCGGCCGGGCAATGCCCGTTACGACGGGCTCTACCCGGTGCCGACGTTCGACGAGATCGTCGCGCTGGTGCGCGCCAAGGAGGCCGAGCGCGGGCACCGCATCGGGCTCTATCCGGAGCTCAAGCACCCGGCCTTCCTGCTCGAGCAGGGGATCGACAGCGTCGACCTGCTGGTGGCGGCGATCGGCCGGCACGGGCTCGATGGCCGAGACGCCCCGCTGTTCGTGCAATGCTTCGAAGTCGGCGCGCTGCAGCGGCTCGACCGGCTGATCGAGGCGCGGCTGGTCCAGCTTATCGCGTCCGAGGGCGGCCCGGCGGACGAGCCGGCGATGAGCTACGGGGAGATGATCACCCCCAGCGGGCTCGCCGCGGTCGCCGCCTATGCCGACGCGATCGGGCCATCGGCGGCGCTGGTGGTCGATCCCGCGGGGCAGCCGACCGGGCTGGTCGAGGCGGCGCACGCCGCCGGCCTGCAGGTTCACGCGTGGACCTTGCGCAAGGAGAACGCGTTCCTCCCGCCGGCCTTGCGCAAGGGCACCGCCGACGCCGCGCCGGGCGACTTCGCCGCCGCCTGGGGCGTGCTCGCCGCGGCGGGGGTGGACGGGGTGTTCACCGACGATCCGGCGCTGGCGGTCCCGCTGATGCGATCATCCCGCCCATAGCCACCGTCGCCCCCTGGGTGCACGGCACGCCGTCCTTCCCCGCTCGTCATTGCGAGCCGCGTAGCGGCGCGGCAATCCATCACCGACCCTGGCAGGTGAACGGTCGGTCGATGGATTGCTTCGTCGCCTGCGGCTCCTCGCAATGACGGCGGTGGCGCGGTATGCGCCAGGCTACGCCTTCCGGGAACAGGTCCCGGGTGCCGGCTTCCATTACTGGTGCGTGGCGGTGACGATGTAATTCAGCGACAGGTCGGCCGAGCGGTGGAGCCCCTTCGTGGGCGAGAACGCGATCCCGGCGGGTTCGCCCATTGCCAGCCCCGCGGCGGCGAGCAGCTCGCGCAGCTCGGCAGGGGTGACGAAATCCTCCCACCGGTGCGTGCCGCGCGGGACCATGCCGATCGCCTCGGCCGCGCCGACCAGCAGCAGCCGCGAGCGCGGCGTGCGGTTGGGGGTCGAAAGGACCATCAGGCCGCCAGGCGCGAGACGGGCGGCCAGCGCGGCGACGAACGCCGCCTTGTCGGCGACGTGTTCGAGCACTTCCATGCTGGTGACGAGGTCGAACGCGCCGATGTCGAGATCGCCGACCTCGCCCGCCACGTAGCGAACGAAGCCCTCCCCCTCGGGGAGGGGGGCGAGAAGGCCGGACCCTCGCGCGTGTTCCGTCGCCACCGCGACGTTCTCCGCCGCCGCGTCGATCCCGGTGACTTCGGCGCCGAGCCGGGCGAGCGGCTCGCAGAGCAGCCCGGCGCCGCAGCCGACGTCGAGCGCGCTCTTGCCCGCGAGTGGACGCAAGCTGGCGCGAGCCTGCGGCCAGTGCCGGTCGATCGCCTCGCGGATGAACGCCAGCCGCACCGGATTCAGCCGATGCAGCATCGCCGACGAGCCCCGGGGGTCCCACCAGTCGGCCGCCAGCCGGCCGAAGTGCGCCGCTTCCTCCGGGCGGATGGTTGCCCCGGGGCTAGATTTGGTATCGGCGGCGGTTGTTGCATCGCTCATGGCGCACCCCTAACAGCGCGGCCACCAGTCATCCAGCTTGGGAGCGCGCGCGGCTTGGCCCGGATCGTGATGAAATTCGGCGGCACCTCGATGGCCGGCACCGAGCGCATCCGCCGGGTGGCCAACATCGTCCGCAAGCAGGCGGCCGGTGGCAACGAAGTCGCGGTGGTGGTGAGCGCGATGGCGGGGGAAACCGACCGGCTGGTCGGCTTCTGCCGCGAGGCGAACCCGCTCTACGATCCGGCCGAATACGACGTCGTCGTCGCCAGCGGCGAGCAGGTGACGAGCGGACTGCTCGCGCTCACGCTGCAGGCGCTGGGCTGCAAGGCGCGCTCGTGGCTCGGCTGGCAGCTCCCGATCCGCACGATCGAGGCGCACGCCAAGGCGCGGATCGAGGACATCGATAGCGACGCGCTGCTCGCCAGCATGGCCGCCGGAGCGATCGCGGTGATCCCCGGCTTCCAGGGCGTGGGGCACGATGGCCGCGTGACCACGCTCGGGCGCGGCGGCAGCGATACCTCGGCGGTCGCGGTGGCGGCGGCGATCGGGGCGGACCGCTGCGACATCTACACCGACGTCGACGGGGTCTATACCACCGACCCGCGGATCGTCGCCAAGGCGCGCAAGCTGAAGGCGGTGACCTACGAGGAGATGCTCGAGCTCGCGAGCGTGGGCGCCAAGGTGCTGCAGACCCGCTCGGTCGGCCTGGCGATGAAGGAGGGCGTGCGGGTGCAGGTCCTCTCGAGCTTCATCGGCGACGACGCGGTCCCCGCCGACGAGCTGCCCGGCACGATGATCGTCTCCGAGGAGGAGATGGAAGCCATTCTGGAGAGAGGCGAAATGGAACGCCAGCTGGTCACCGGCATCGCGCACGACAAGAACGAGGCCAAGGTCATCCTCACCCGCGTCCCCGACCGCCCGGGCGCGGTGGCGCACATCTTCGAGCCGCTCGCCGCCGCGTCGATCAACGTCGACATGATCATCCAGAACGTCGGGCGCGACAAGGGCGAGACCGACGTGACGTTCACCGTGCCGATGGCCGATCTCGCCCGCGCGCAGGCGCTGCTCGAGGTCCGGCGCGACGCGATCGGTTTCAACCGGATCATCACCGCCAGCAAGATCGCCAAGATCAGCGTCGTCGGCGTCGGGATGAAGAGCCACGCGGGCGTGGCGGCGACGATGTTCAAGGCGCTCGCCGAGCGATCTTGGAGCATAATGATGAGCACTAAAACTGTTAAAGTAACATTGGTTAAAAGTTTAATTTGCTTCGACGGGCGATAGCCGCGTGCGTGCCCGGCGCGACGGTCGGGGACGTCGGGGCGGCCGTGCAGGCCCGGGCCGAGC
>JBGSBH010000043.1:0-13548 GCA_041730635.1 Cypionkella sp. | reverse complement strand
CAGGCTTGCAAGCCGGTAAAATCTCGTTTTTAACAGTCCCCCTCCATTCACATGTCTGCTTGGTTGTTCATCATGAGCCAAATCACCAAAACCGAACAAGCGTGGCGCGAGCTGCTGGCCGCCAAAGGCGCCGAGCCCGTGGCCTATGCCGTGACCCGCCATCGCGCGCTTGAACGCGCGCAGCGGCCATGCGGCTAGCGCCTGGAAGATCGGCGAGGTGCCGTAGACCAGGATGGCATCGAACCGTCGCCGCCGCAGCAAGGCGGGGCCCAGCACCCCGGCGGAGACGATATACGACAGATAGTTCGCCGCGAGCCGCAGGTGCCCTGCCCGCCCGCGCGGAATGAGGGGCACCCGCACGATCTCGATCCCCGTCGGCTGCGTCTCGCGCGCGAGCGACAGCGCCCGGTAGCCGGCGAACACGCGGCCTTCGGGATAATTGGGCTGCCCGGTAAGCACGGTCACCTGCGCGCCGGCCTTCACCAGCGTTTCGGCGAAGCTGTTGATGCGAAAGCTTTCGGGCCAGAAGTGCTGCGACACGAGCAGCAGGCGCAGCGCGGGCGGCCCGGTGGGCGCTGCGCCCGCGCGGGCCGCCGATTCAGGCCGGGCCGGCATCGCTCACTCCTCGGGAGCGGCGAAGTCCCCGGAGACGACCTTCTGCATGAAGGGGATCGTCATCAGCAACCGCTTGGTCCCCTCGACATCGAGCCGCGTGGTGTTGTGCGAGGTATAGTCGGCTGCTTCGCTGATGCTCCGCTCGCCCTCCTCGAAGAACTTGGAGTAGTTGAGATCGCGCAGGTCCGGGAGGATGCGATAGTATTCCCCCTGATCTTCGGCCCCGGCCATCTCCTCGCGGGTGAGCAGGGTTTCGTAGAGCTTCTCGCCATGCCGCGTGCCGATCACGTGGATCGGATGATCGGGCGCGCCGAGCAGCTGGCGGATGGCTTCGGCAACGTCGGCCACGGTCGAGGCAGGCGCCTTCTGCACGAAGATGTCGCCGTTCGAGCCATGCTCGAAGGCATGGAGCACCAGCTCGACCGCCGATTCGAGCGACATCATGAAGCGGGTCATCGCCGGGTCGGTGATGGTGATCGGCACGCCCGAGCGCACCTGCTGGACGAACAGCGGGATGACCGACCCGCGCGAGGCCATGACGTTGCCGTAGCGCGTGCCGCACATCACCTGGCGGGTGCCGTCGAGCAGGCGCGACTTGGCCACCATGACCTTTTCCATCAGCGCCTTGCTCATCCCCATCGCGTTGATCGGGTAGACCGCCTTGTCGGTCGACAGGCACACCACGCGCTTGACCTCGTGGGTCACCGCCGCGGCCAGCACGTTCTCGGTGCCCATGATGTTGGTCTTGACCGCCTGCAGCGGGTAGAATTCGCACGACGGCACCTGCTTGAGCGCGGCCGCGTGGAAGCAATAGTCGACCCCGCTCATCGCATCGGTCACGCTGCGCTCATCGCGCACGTCGCCGAGGTAGAAGCGCAGGCGGGCGTCGCCGTATTCCTTGCGCATGTCGTCCTGCTTCTTCTCGGCGCGCGAGAGGATGCGGATCTCGCCGATGTCCGACTGCAGAAAGCGGCGCGCGGCCGCGTTGCCGAACGAGCCGGTCCCACCGGTGATGAGCAAGGTCTTGTCTTTGAACATGCAGCAGCGACTTCGTGGTGCGGCCAGCGGGCAGGGAGGGGGATCCGGCGGTCGTGCCCGCCGGCATGCCGCACTTAAGGTGGCGCGCTGCCGCGGGCAAGGGTTTGTGACGCCCGCACCCCCCCCGCATTCGCGGGGCGCCGCCGGAAAGCCCGCCGTCCTTCCCGCTCCCCCCGGCCGCGGGGAGACGCGCCCATTGCGTTCTCGGCGGAGCGGTGCAAGGGCGCGGGCGACCTTCCGCTGCCTGGCGAGATTATGAGCGCGACCCGCACCATCAAGGAACTGATCCGGCACCTTCGCCACCGCGCGGGATTTCGCCGGAGAGAGGCCCATCTCGCCGCCGCCAGCCGCGGCGAGCGCTTCGCCAGCATCTACAGCGATCGGGTCTGGACCCTCGGCCGGGCGGACGTGCCATTGTCGGGCACGGGATCCTCGCTCGCCGCCACCGAAGACTTGCGCAAGGCGCTCCCCGGCGTCGTGCGCGAACTCGGGGTGGAGACGCTGGTCGATGTGGGATGCGGCGACTTCACCTGGATGAGCCAGATCGATCTGGGTTGCCGCTATGTCGGGGTCGACATCGTGCCTTCGGTGATCGAGCACAACCGGCAGGCGCACGGCAGCCAGACCCGCCAGTTCATGGTGCACGACATCGTCGCGGAGCCTGCGCCGGCGGGCGACCTCATCCTTTGTCGCGAGGTCCTGTTCCACCTCAGCTTCGCCGACGGGCTCGCCGCGCTGCGGAACATGGCATCGAGCGGCGCGCGGTACCTGCTGCTCACCACCGACCGGGTCACGGACTTCAACGCCGACATCGAGACCGGCGATTTCCGGCTGCTGAACCTCGAGAAGCGGCCTTATCGCTTGCCCGAGCCCGAGCTGCGGATCCAGGACGACAAGATCTCCGAAGGTCGGTTCGTCGGGCTGTGGAGCGCGCCCGCGGTATTGGCCGCGCTCGACGGCAGCCGCGCGTCCTAGCGGGCGGACCCGCCAGGCCGGGCGTCCGCCGGATCCTCGGCCGCGGGGCTGGGCAGGCCGAACAGCCTGCGGCTCGAGGCGACCGCCTCCGCCGTCGAGGCCCTTAGGCTCTCCACATAGCGGCGCACGTTGGCCGCAACGCTGTGCCAATCGGCGGCGTTCATGCCGGCATAGTGCTCGATCGCGCGGACGAAAGGCTCCTCGTCCGTCAGCGGTAGCGAATGGCCCACCCCGTACTGTCGCAGGTTCTGCCACGGTGTCTGGTCGGAGATGAGCAGCGGCAACCCGGCCTGCAGCGCCTCGGACATGACATGGCCGAAGTTCTCGCCGCCGCTCGGCAGGAAGAAGACATCGTAAGCCGACAGGGTGCGGTGGATGGCGTCGGGCTCGATCGCTCCGCGGTAGCGGACTTCGACATGGCCCGGCACGCGCTTCATCAATGCCTGGCACCGGTTCCAGTACTCCGCGTCCTCGAGCGGTCCGTAGATGTCGAACCGCACCGGCACGCGCACTTTGGCGAGCGCTGCCAGCGCGAAGTGGAGGTTCTTGATCGGTACGATCCGAGCCAGGAAGACGATGCGGAGCGGTTCGCCGGAAAGGCGAGAACGATCCCGCTCGGCGGGGCTGAAGTGCGTCGGCAGGTCGCAGGCGACTATCGGGGGGTCGGCATTCGGGAAGGCCGCGCGAATGTCATTCGCCTCGAGCTCGGTCGAAGCCTGCCAGACGATGTCGTCGACCAGGCCGAATGCCTTGCCCGCCGCGAGCCAGAGGCGCTTCTTCGCGGATTTGATCCGCAGCGCGCCGGCGCCCAGTTCGCCCCTCGGGGCGAGGACCCACCGCCGCCCCGCCTCGAGCATGCCGAGACGGCGTGCGAGCAGCGGCACCTGAGTCATCCGCGGGCTGAAGAGGCTGTTCAGGTAGAGCACGTCGTGGGGGGTCGAGCGGATCAGCGCCGTGAGCTTGCGGAAGGTCAGCGATGTGGGCGAGGCGTAGTAGACCCGGGCAGAACCGAATTCGGTCCAGCAGTCCGGTTGGATGCCCGGATACGGGCGCTCGTCTTCAAGGTCACGGTCGCGGGTGATGATGCGAAAGTCGGCCTCGGCCCCGAGATGCTCGATCAGGTTGGCGATGGTCCTCGCCGGTCCGCCGGCCTTGAAACCGGGCAGAAAGTAATCGAGCGTCACGAGGATGCTTCGCCGCATCGGTCAGTGCCCGCGCGCCGTGTAGGCGCGGAGTCCCTCGTCCAATGCGGCGACATGGGTAGGGCGCTTGGTGAGAACCTCGATCACGGTATCGAGCGCGGCATTCGTCAGGTTCTGGCGAAGCGTATGGTCTCGGGCAAGGGCGGCGATAGCGTCTGCCAGGGCGGTCGCATCGCCGACCGGCACGGCGAGGCAGTTCTCGCCATGGCGCATGATCGCCGGGATGCCCCCTACCATCGTCGTGACGATTGCGGCGGATTTGATCATCGCCTCGTAGAGAACCCGGGGAAACCCCTCGTGGTGAGTGGGAAGGACGAACACGTCCGCCTGTTCGACCGCTTGCATGATCCGCTGCCGGTCGCCGATCACCCCCTCGATCTGCAGGCCAAGATCGGGCTCGGCCCGCGCCCGCTCGACGAGCTGCGCATGGAGCGGGCCGCCGCCGACCAGGCGGAGCTCGGCCGGTACCCCGCGCGCGCGCAGAAGCGCCATCGCCTCGACCAGTTCGGGAATGCCCTTGTCCGGCTCCAGCCGACCGATGAACAGCAGCCTGACGGCCCGCCCGTTCAAAGGCCGATGGACCCGGCGGGCGGCATCGGCCGGCGACAGTTCGAGCATCGGCCGGATTATCCGCACGTTTCCGCCGAGCCCGGCGGCGGACGGAAGGATCCCAGGCGAAACCGCCAGGATGAACCGCGCTCGCTTCAGCAGAGCCGCATCCCGTCCGGCCGAGAACTGGCCTCCGCGCAAATACAGCGCATACGGCTTCGCGGTAAGCCGACACAACCGAGCGACCACGCGCGGTAACGTGCCCGGGTAGAAGATGTAGACGAAATCCGCCCGCCGCAGGGCGAGCAGGGTCCTCAGCATTCCGCGCCATGGCGACGCGGCGGCGAACGGAACCAGCCTCAGCCGGCCCGGCGGGACCGTCATCCCGAAATAAGTCATCGACGGCTCGAACGGCACGCTCGACTGGAGAAGCGACACCTCGATGCCGCGCGCGGTAAGATCGGCGAGCAGCTCGCCCAGCGCCCGCTCGAGGTGGATTTCGCCGTCGCTGCCGATCGCGGTCGGCCCGTTACCGACGACCAGCAGGCGGACGGGGCGAGCGGGCGGTTTGCGGTCAGCCACGAAGCAAGCGCAGAGCCGCGTATCCGATGACGGCCACCAGGGCGACCACGTAATACAACAGGAAGAATTGCCCGGTCGTGGAGCGCACCGTGGCGCTGCTTCCCCTTTGCGCCCACCAGTATCCGATGCCGGGATAGACGAACACCAGCGCGGTGCTGGCATAGCGCGGGATCAGCCCGCCGTAGATGATCGCAATGAAAACGAAATAGGCGATCCCGGCGATGAAGAACCGACTGATCAGCGGCGCTTCGATGCGCCGGAGCGAGAGCAGCGTGTAGAGCAGCCAGGGAAAGACGATCCCGAGCCACAGGATGTTGAGGTTACGGTAGAAGAACGAAGGCGCGTAGTCGGTGAGGAACTGGGTATTCCACACGTCGAACGGCAGCAGCGCCTGGACCCCCGTCGGGACGAGGAACAGGAGCAGCTTGAGGTAGAACGGCTGAGCGAGGAAGAAAGTGCCGGCGGAGCCGGCGATCCCGCCGAGTTCGAGATCCCCTTCGCTGAAGCGATCGAGCACCACGCTGTTGGCGGTGATCGATTCGAGGACGAAGGCACTGTCGAGCGTGTACACCGAAAAGTTCGCGGCCAGCGGAGCGGCGATGATCGCCAGACCGACGAGGATGGCGACACCGGACGCCCGCTTCTGAGCCAGCTGCCGGCCGACCAGGACCATCAGCAGCGCGAGAAACAGCAACAGCGTCGCCCGCATCGAGATGATGATGGCAAGCGCGATCGCGGCGTAGATCAGCGGACGGGTTCCGAACCGCCCATCCTGGTAGATCTTGCTGAGCGAGAGGAGGACGAGCGCGAGGGCCAGGAGAAGCGCCGGCTCCTTCAGCAGGACGAGGGCGTAGTAGACGTGCGCGGTGGTCAGCATGCAAGCGATCACCGCGAAGAATGCCGCCCGGTTGTCGCGGGTGAGAACGAATGTCGCCCGCTGGACGCAGGCCAGCGCGCCGAGGATCATCGCCGCGTTGGTGAGCAGCCCGACGAGCAGGCTCGGCGAGAACAGCGCGAACATCGCCGCCAGCACGATCTGATAACCGAGATAGTTCGACCGGATCAGCGTCTGGAAATCGAGGATGCCCGCTTGGGCGAGCAAATGGGCCTGGACGAAGTATCCTTCGCCGTCGCTGCCCCCCAGATAAGGCGAGCTGAAGTCCCCGGTCACCGCGCTCGCCTGCAGCGTGATCCCCACCGCGACGCCCAGCAGCAAACCGTACAGCGCCATCGCCACCGAATAATTCGGGTCGTCGGCGCGGCGCGACAGGAGCCACGCGCCGGCCGTCAGCAAGAGGATGGGGAGACCGAATTCGAACAAGGTCGCGGCTGATCCGGAAAGGGCGCGTCAGATCGCTGCAGCGTTGCCGCGCAGGCGCTTCCACGCGCTCGTCGCGGCGGCGATGCCCATGGCCCGCTCGGCGGGAGAGAGCACGACCATCCAGGCGACGGCGGCGAACACGGGCAACGCTGCCAGCGGGACGTAGGAAATGCCGGCGATCATCGCGGTTCCGTAACTGAGTTGGGTCAGGACACCAACCCCCAGCGTCACCAGGCCGAGCACGGTCACCCCCCGAAAGTCCCAGTGGATCCGCTGCGCGCGTTGCGACAGCCAGGTTTCGAACACCGTTTTCGCCAGCATCGCCAGCATGCTTCCCCAGGCCGCCCCCGCGATCCCGTAGAGCGTAGCGAGCAGGGGGATGGCGACCAGCGCCACCGCGACCAGCACGATGTGGCTGTATATCTTCAGGTACGATTTGAGCGAGAAGACGATGCCGACGGTCGTCAGCGAGGAGACGCCCTGCAATGCCATCCCCATGCAGAGCGCGAAAGCGACAGTTCCCGCGCCCTCATATCGCTCGGAGCCGAGAATGCGCACGATCAGGTCGGCGATCCCGGTCAACAGCAGAACGGCGCCGAACAGCAGCGCGCAGACCACCTTGAGCGCCACGTTGAACGATCGGTGCGCGTCTTCCTCGTCGCGCAGGACCAGCGAGAAGGGTCCCCACGACATCTCCAGAGCGCTGATCGGAAGGTTGATCAGCATCGCCACTTTGGCTCCGGCCGCGAAGTAGCCGAGTGCCGCCGCTCCGAGGATTCCGCCGACCAACAGGCGCTCGAGCGCCGGCAGGAAGGCGTTCAGCATGCAGATCGCCGCGAACGGAATGGCGAACGGCAGCAGCATGCGCAGCTTGCCGAGGCCGGCCGGCAGGGCGAACAGATCCCGCACCAGCCACAACCCGATCACGCCGAACAGCGCGCGGGTCCACAAGTAAACTTCGAAAACCCCGGTGAGTGTCAGGCGATCCAGCGCGAGGACGATCAGCAGGCCGGCCACCGTGGCGATCGTCGAGCCGACCGAAACCAGCAGAAACGCGGTTCGGCGGAAGGTCCACTTGAGCAGCCCTTGGGTGTACGTGATCAACACGAAGAACGGCGCCTGGGCGAATATCAGCCGCACCCACTCGGTGCCGGGCTCGGGGGGCAGCCCGAACGTTACCGCGATCGGCTCGGCCATCACCCACCCCGCTGGCAGGACGATGGCCATGACCAGCAGTTGCCACACGAAAGCCTGCGTGATGACCTGGCGTTGCTCGGCGGGCTCGGTTTCCTGATAGTAGAAGCGGGCCGCGGCGGAATCGGTGCCGAACAGGAGCAGCGTGGTGAGCAGGACGGCCCACGTGTTCAGCAGGTCGAGCGTGCCGTAGGCGTCGACCGAAAAGTGCCTCGCCAGAAGCGGAAAGGTCACGAGCGCGAGGATCTTGTTGAGAGCGCTGGCGATTCCGTAGACCGCGGTATCGCGGGCGAGGAACCGCAGGCGCTCGCCGAGGCCGCTGCCGACGATCGAGTTCATCGCCGCTCGCGCTCCCGCCGCGCGCCGAGCACGGCATCGAGCCATCGGCGGGCGAGACCGATGCCCGCATGCGCATCGAACCACTCGGCGCTGGCGGAGCCGATTCGCGCGGCCCGCCCGCGGTCCTCGAAGATTTCACCAATGCGGATGGTCACCTCGTCACACGACTTTGCATCCAGGAGAGGAGGCGGTGCATAGCCGAAACGGCGCACGAAGTCGTCGTGCGTGAAGTTGAGCGTCTGGAGCAGCGGTCGCCCGGCCGAGAGGACCTCGAAGCCGGTGCCTCCCCACAGCAGGCCGTCCTCGACGAGGAATTCGCCGCAGCCGATATCGGCGTAGGCCAGCAGCCCGAGGATTTCCCGGCGCGGGATGACCGGCAACCAGAGCACGAATTGCTCGATCCCCAGCTCGGCAGCCAGCCGCTTGCTGCTGTCCACGTCCGCCCCATACTCGACCGCAACCAGCAACGGCCGCGCCTTGGGGAAGCGCTGCAGGAAAGCCGCCAGCGCACGAAACAGCCAGTCGGAGTTCTTGTTGGTGCATTGCCAGCCCCGCTCGCTCAGGCCGTCGGGCCTCACCCAGAGCTGCCGCGAGGCGGTGAACAGGGCAAGGTCAGCGGCGCGCATCCTGTCGGCGGCTTGCCGGACCGGCCCGGTCAGCGACCCGCCGGCATAGGGCTCGCCATTATAGACCATCGGCATCGGCAACGGCTCGAAGGCGACATCCAGTTGCTCGAAAGACTCGCGGGTGAGGCCCATGTCGGCGTTGAAGCACACCCCGGCCCGGCGAATTCCCCGCGCCTGGAGCCGTTGCACACGCCGGTGCAGCATCCCGCGCAACGAACGCTGGCGCGCGATCGCGGCGAAACGCGGCGTGCCATAGAACTCGATGCCGACGCTGTAGGGACCGAACCCATCGAGCGGCCGCTCGATGCGCTCCATCAGCGCAGGCGCGATTCCGGTGCCGAGCACGTGGTCGAACGCTGCCAGAGCCTCGCGCAGCGGGCCGAGCGATGTCGGCCCGCGCAGGCGGTGCGGCTTGCCGACAATCGCCTCGTTCGAGTTGGGCACGGGCAGCGGGCGCACGTAGTCGCGCCATTCGTCCCACCGGTAAGTATCGGACTGCGGCGCGAAGTGCGCCGCGGCGCCTGCCGCGTCGGTCGAGAAGGGCATGACGACCGCTTCCGCGCCCAGATCGCGGAAGTAGCGCATCTGCGCAAACCCGTTGTTGTTCATGTTGCCGAGCACGGCAATCGTGGGTTTTCCGTCAGCCGGGATGGTCATCAGCGGGGAGCTTGCATTGGGCGATCGTGCGAGGCGGCGGGTTGCAATGGAGCAGGATCGCAGAACCGCGGGTTAAGGCAGGTCGCGCAGCACGCGCGCCGGATTGCCTACCACCAGCTTGTGCGGCTGGACATCCTTCAGCACCGCCGACGCGATGCCGACGATCGCTCCCTCGCCGATCGTGGTCCCGTTGCCGATCGAGCAGTTGGGCCCCAGGAAGGCATGCGCGCCCACGGTTACGCTGCCCGACAGCTCGGCATGCGCGGTGAGCTGTGCTCCGCGCCCGATCGCACAATTATGCGCGATGTGCACATGATCGTCGGTCTTGACGTTATCGGCGACCGTAGTCGGGTGGACGGTCCCGGCACAGACCGTGCAGAGCGCACCCAGCTCGACGTCGTCGCCCATCACCACGCCGCCGACATGAGGAAGATGCAGGTTCGTCTTGTCCGCGGCCCGGTGGATGCCGAAGCCGGTCAGGCCGATCACGCTGTTCGACTTGATCATGCTGTTTCGGCCGATGCGGCTGCGCGGTCCGACGACGACACCGGGGAAGATCATCGACCCCTCGCCGATCCGCGCGGTCGGGTGAACGAAGCACCCCGGCATGAGGATCGCTCCGGGGTTTCTCTGCTGAGCGGCGCCGGCGTCTTCGAACCCCTGCCAGTACGTGCCGTAGTAATCGAACAGCGCGGCGGCGATGGCGATGAAGGCTTCCCGCGGCTGGTCGAGGAAGATCGCCGCCACCTCGACCCGCCCGCGATACTCCGCGGGCAATGCGAACAGGGCCGATCGCCCGGCAAACGCGTTGATCGCGGCGATGTCGTCCTCGGCGAACCGGTCGCGGAACAACAGGCACCGATCGTCGACCACCTCGAGCGTGGTGAGCGCTTCGACGGCGTCGATCCTTTCCGCGTTCTCGACCGGAAGACCGACGACGCGCTCGATCTCGGCTGCATCCATCCGCCTGGGCGCGCGATTCGCGCGGCGCTCGCCGCTGGCAGCCACCGCCGCGTCATTCATAGACATGCCGATCGAAGTAGGTTTCGGGATGGATCAGGAAGTAGACGATATCGGGCCCGTCCTCGAGATGCTCGGCGAGCGACCGGTGGTCACCCTCGAGCCGCTGCCCATCCCGATAGGCCTTCCACCGCACCCATTCGCTGTCGGTGACGTACAGCGATCGCGGGAACAGCGCGAAGCGGCCCTGTTCCTCATATGCTTCGTAAAGCAAGTCGAGATCGCTCGCCTGGCGTTGGCGCCAGAAATCGAGATTGTTGATCCCCGTCATCCCGCCGTGGCTGGCGACCCCGGCGATGCGCGTCTCGAACATGGCCTCCATCACCGCCAGGTCGCGGCGCAGGCACCGCTCGGGATCGTCCTGCCAGATGGCCGCCTGATCTTCGATCTCGCTGTGATACCCAAGCTCGTGGCCATCGGCGGCAAGCGCGCGGAGGATGCGGAAATTCTCGAAATCGAACGGATTGTACTCGCGCGCGTGGAGGCGGACGAAGAAAGTCGCCGGAATGCCCAGCTCGCGGTAAATTGCACCGAGCCGTTCGGCTTTCTTCACCGACACGTCGATGTCGACGCGGTTGACGAGAGTGCGAGCCGGCACCGACCCCCGGTCGCGCAGATCGACGTACCCGGCGCAGTTCACGACCGTGTAGCCGGCGTCGAGCGCGGCCTGGTACTGGCTAGCCAAATACCTGAAGGTGAACGGATTAGGCATCGGCGGTGGCCTTCGTCCCGGCGAGCGCGGTCTCCAGCTCGCGCCGCTCGGGGAAGTTGACCAGCACCCCGCAGCCTTGCTTCTGGAACACCACCATGCTGCCCAGCGCCACCGAGGACGCGTGGCCCTGGACCACGGCGGCAACGATGTCGTGCACGCCGCCGGCCCCGCCGTGCGCGATCACCGGAATTCCCACCGCGTCCGACACTCGCCGGACGAGGTCGAGATCGAAGCCGGTCCAGGTTCCTTCGCGATCGACCGAGGTCAACAGGATCTCGCCGGCGCCGAAGGCTTCGACCTGGCGCGCCCACGCTACCGGGTCGATCTGGTGGCGCCGCCGGGCGGACTGGCTGACCACCTGCTCGCCGCCGAACCTCCGGCGGCGCACGTCGATCGACGCCACCACCGCCTGGCTGCCGTAGACTTCGGCGATTTCGCGCAGCAGCTCCGGGCGGTCGTGCGCGTGGCTGTTGAGGACCACCTTCTCGAAGCCGATGCCGAACACGCGCTGGGCCTGCTCGAACGTGCGCAAGCCTCCGCCGTAGGCCAGCGGCATGAAGCACTCGCTGGCGATGTCGCGCATCAGCTCCCAGTCGGGCTCGCGTTTCTGCGGGGTCGCGGAAATGTCGAGGACAACGAGTTCATCGACCTCGAGCTCGTTGAAGATGCGCAGCGTGTTGCACGGGTCGCCGACGTAGTGCTTGCCTGCGAAATTGCGCGTTTTGACGAGCGCGCCGCGGTCGATCAGCAGCGCCGGGATCACGCGGGTCCTCAGCATGGCAACTTCGCGAAGGCGCTCAGCAACGCCATGCCGAAGCGATGGCTCTTTTCGGGATGGAACTGCGCGCCGTACACATTGTCGCGGCCGATCGCCGCGTCGAACTCGATCCCGTAGGTGCATTTCAGCACGGCGTCCGCCGGGCGTTCGGTTTGCACGGCATAGCTGTGGACGAAATAGAACCGGGTCTCGTCCTCGCCCCGCATCCAGTCCGTCAGGGCGGAGCGTTGCGCCTGCCGCACCACGTTCCACCCCATATGCGGCACCTTGAGACCTGCTGCGGGGGGAAACCGCCGCGCCCGGCCCGGGATCAGGCCGAGACCGGGAAGCCGGCCTTCCTCGCTGCCGTCGAGGAGCAATTGCATGCCGAGGCAGATGCCCAGGGTCGGCACTCCGGCGCGTGCTCGGTCGCAGATCGCCGGCGCGAGCCCGAGGTCGCCGATCCGGCGCATCGCCGCGTCGAAGGCGCCCACTCCCGGCAGCAGGAGCTTGCCGGCACGCGCGATGCTACCGGCATCGCTGGCGACTTCGGTTTCCGCGCCGACGCGCTTGAACATGTTCCGCAACGAACCGATGTTGCCCATCCCATAGTCGATGATCAGGATCGGCGAGGTCATGCCGCATCTCCTTCCGAAGCGGAGGAAGCGGCCGGAAAGCAGAACTTGAGATAGAAGCTTTTCGGCACGAGATTGCGCGCCGCGAGCACGCGGAACAACGGGCGATAGCGCTCGAACTTGTGCTTGTAGGTCGGGTAATCGGTGTAATACTTGCGCGGCTGGTTCATCACCGACCAGAACTCGTTCTCGCTGATCTCGAACCGCTTCAGTACGTAGGCGAGCAGGTCATCCTCGATGTGCGGGGGCCTGGCGTATTCGGCGATGGCCACCTCGCGGTCCATCAGGCCGTTTCGTACTTTGGCAGCGAGCGTGTTGTTGCGCTGGTCCAGCCCGAACTTGATCGGGGTGTAGAAGCTGTGATGGAACGCGGTCATCCGGTTCTCCAGATGATGGCCGCCGTAGTATTCCCAACCGCAATCCGCTTCGAGAAAGGCGCGGGCATCCTCCTTCGAATAGTGGAGGTACCAGAACGGCCTGATCTTCTGGATGCGCTTGGCCATGGTCCAGTAGAGGAACCGGCCAAAGGGCATGTTGGGAAACGATTCCATCGGCATCCTGCCGAACTTCTTGTGCACCGATTCGATGTAGCCGCCATCGATGTACGCCCGGCCCAGCGGCGAGACCCCTTCGGTGATGAAGGAATGGCCTTCGAAGACATAACGGATGCCGTATTTGGACGCGGCGCGGTACATCACCTCGGCAAGCGCGATGTCGGTCGGCCCGTCGATCTCGGGGACGCTGGCATAGAAGAAGGAGCGGAAGATGTCGTCCGCCTCCTTGTTGTTGCACACGTGGGTGTAGAGATCGACGTCGAGCCTGGCGGTCACCCGGCGAATGTTTTGCGTCGCGGTCGAAGTATTCCAGGTGTTGTCGTAATGCACCGCGAGCGGGCGCAGCCCGTACTCTTTGGCGACGTACAGCATGTAGGATGAGTCGGTCCCCCCACTGACGCCAACGGCCACGTCGTATTTCTTGCCGCGCCCGGCTTTCTTGATCTCCTCGACGATGGCCGAGAAGCGCGCCTCTCCCCGCTCGGTCCCGGTGCCGTACTCCTCGGCGAGGTCGTCGATCATCCGGCAGTAATTGCACACGCCGTCCGCGTCGAAGTCGATCCCGTGCAGCGAGCTGTCGAAGATGCAGCGCGTGCAGATGACGACGTTCTCCGCATGCAGGTCGCGGCCGGTGTACAGGCGGCCCAGCGCGTCGTTCGTCGGGGTCGTCGGCATGTCAGTAGCTGCCCGGCCGGCTCGCGTCCGCCAGCGAGCGAATTTCCCGCGCGGGCACCCCGGCGGCGATCGTCTGCGGCGCGATCGAGCCGGTCAC
>JBGSBH010000042.1:0-13560 GCA_041730635.1 Cypionkella sp. | reverse complement strand
GCAGCGAGGAGAGGTCGTGCTTCTCGACGTGCCCTGCGCCTTCGCGCATCAGCGCGCGGATGGCGGTAGGGGCGGTGTAGAACACGTTGACCTTGTGCCTGGCGACCGTCGCCCAGAAGCGGTCGTGATCAGGCCAGTTGGGCACCCCTTCGAACATCAGCACGGTCGCGCCGTTCTGCAACGGGCCGTAGACGACGTAGCTGTGCCCGGTGACCCAGCCGATGTCGGCGGTGCACCAGAACACTTCGCCCGCGCGGTAATCGAACACGTAGCGGAAGGTGGTCTCGGTCCACACCGCGTAGCCGCCGGTGGTGTGGAGCACCCCCTTGGGCTTGCCGGTCGAGCCGCTGGTGTAGAGGATGAATAGCGGGTCCTCGGCGTTCATCGGCTCGCACGGGCACGCATCGGCCACGCCTTGCGACAGCTCGTCGTACCAGTAATCGCGGCCGGCGCGCATGGCGACCACGCCGCCGGTGTGACGAAACACCAGCACCCCTTTGACCGTCGACTTTTCAAGTGCTTGGTCGACGTTGTTCTTGAGCGGTATCATCTTGCCGCCGCGTCGCCCCTCGTCGGCGGTGATCACCCAGTCGCTCGCGCAATCCTCGATCCGGCCGGCGATCGCCTCGGGGCTGAAGCCGCCGAAGATCACCGAGTGCACCGCCCCGATCCGCGCGCAGGCGAGCATCGCGAAGGCGCCTTCGGGCACCATCGGCATGTAGACCGTCACCCGGTCGCCCTTGCGCACCCCGAGCTTTTTCAGCGTGTTGGCCAGCACGCTTACCTCGCGCTGGAGCTCAGCATAGCTGATCCGGCGGATTTCTCCGGCGGGATCGTCGGGCTCGAAGATCAGCGCTAGCCGTTCGCCGTGGCCCGCGGCAACATGACGGTCGACCGCGTTGTGGCAGATGTTGAGCTTGCCGTCAGCGAACCACTTGATGTCGACCGGATCGAAGCTCCAAACGCCTGCTTTCGTGGGCTTTTCCACCCACTCGAGCCGCTCGGCCTGCTCGCGCCAGAAACCTTCGCTATCCGCGATACTACGGCGGTACAGGGCCTCGTATTGCTCCGCCGTGCAGTGGGTCCCGTCGGCCGCGGAGTCGGGACGTTTCACCCATTCGTCGTCATATTTGGCTGCCGGGTCGGTCATTTCGGGCTCCTTCGGCGAGAAGCTAGCCAATCACGCGCCAAGAGTGAACGCGGTCCGCTCGCCCTCGTGCGAAAGCGATACGCGCGCGCCGAGCGGGTCGCGCACCTGAATCGCCGTAAGCGTCGCCGGGTCGTCGCTGCGAGCGATGAAGCGGCGGCCGTCCGTCAGGCGGCCCACGGCTACCGCATAGGTCGGGCCCTCGCGGCCATGGACGACCGTGTAAGTCTCAATCGTTCCGCTGCCCTCAACACGGTCGGCAAGTTCGGGCGGGTCGAGGCGGTGCTGGACAGCCTCGCTCCAGCCGGCGAACTCGGCCGGCCTAGTCGAAAGCACCAGCGCCGCGTACTTCGACTGGAAACCCCCGTTGGCGCCGACGAGACCGAAAGCACCGCGCGCCGCGCGCAGGCGCTCGACCGTGGTGGCGATCGCGTGGCTGGAGTAGCCGTTGCCGGCGCCGCCGAAGTAGGGGAGCCCGCCGGTTACCGTCAGCCCGCGCGGATCGTCGGGCGCGAGCCCGAGGTGGTCGATCGCGGTCGAGAACACCGCGATCGGGAAGCAGGAGTAGAAATCCAGGACCTCGATCTCGTCGATCCCCTTGCCGGCGCCCGCGAGCGCGGCATCGAGCGCCGCCGCGGCGGCCGGGTAGGCGCCTGGATCAGCCCGTTCGAGGATGTCCGGCTCGGCCGCCTGCGCCGCGCCGTGAAGGTACACCCAGTTCTCCTCGGGCACCCCCGCCTCGCGCGCCGCGGCAGCGGACATCACGAGCAGCGCCGCACCCATGTTGACCTGGTCGCGCGCAACGACTTTCAGTGGGAAGGGATCGGCGATCATCCGGTTCTTCGGCGTGATCGTGGCGATCTCCTCGGCGGAGAGCGGCTCGCTGGCCGCGCTCGAACAGGGGTTGGCTGCCGCGATCGCGCTGAACGGCGCGAACAGCTCGCCCATCGCCCGGGCGTATTCCGCCCGGCCCATTCCCAGCCGCGCCCGGCGCGCGTTTTCCAGCAGCGCGTAGGCGATCGGCGCGCTGACGATGCCATGGCGGATACCCTGCGCGGTGAGCATCCGCGCCGAACCGCGATCGTCGATCTCGCCCTCGTCGTGCTCGGCCCAGTCGCGGCGCTCGCCCTGCGCGGCGAGGTGGCGGGCGGAGGAGATCGCCTCGGCGCCGAACACCAGTGCCGCGGCGGTCTCGCCGCGCGCTACCCGCTCGGCCATCTCGACCAGCGCGGTGACCGGCGACTGGCCGCCGACCGCTTCGAGGATTGCGTGCCGGGGCGCGATGCCCAGCCGCCGCGCGACGGCCAGCGGGAACTTGTCCGGCTTGCCGAACGGGGAGGGCGCCGCGCCCGAATCCTCGAACGTCCGGATCGCGCTGACGACCTCGATCGAAGGCCGCAGCTCGCGCGCGGCACCGGCGTCCGCCAGCGCCCGCTCGGCGGCCCAGGCGGCAAGGCCGGCGGCGCTGCGCCCTTGGTAATCCGGCTCGCCGATCCGCTCGACACATTGGCCGACGCCGACGATGACCGGCGTGGCATCGGCCATCACGAGTTGAACTTCTCCCCCGCATCGGCCTTGCGGCGCAAGTAATCGCTCACCGGAAGGCCATGCTTTTCAAGGCCTTCGACGACGGTCTTGAGGCCGATAGTGTCCGCCCAGAACATCGGCCCGCCGGTGTAGAGCGGCCAGCCGTAGCCGTTGATCCACACGACATCGATGTCGCTCGCGCGCTGGGCCATCTTCTCGTCGAGAATCTTCGCCCCTTCGTTGACCATCGGGTAAAGCAGCCGTTCGCGGATCTCGTCCTTGCCGATCTGGCGCTGCGGCTTGCCTTCCTTCGCGGCGAACTCGGCGATGATCGCCTTTGTTTCTTCCGACGGCGTGCGGTTGCGCGCCTCGTCGTAGTCGTAATAGCCCTTTCCGGCCTTCTGCCCGAAGCGGCCCTTGGCGCACAGCGCGTCGCGGATCGTCTCGATCCGGCTCGGGTCCCGGTGCCAGCCGATGTCGGTGCCGGCGAGGTCGCCCATCTGGAACGGCCCCATCGGGAAGCCGAATTCGAGCAGGACGTCGTCGATCTCCCAGTAGTTCGCGCCTTCCATCAACAGCGCCTGGGCTTGCTGCTGGCGGGGGGAGAGCATGCGGTTGCCGATGAAGCCCGGGCACACGCCCGAAACCGCGGCCACCTTGCCGATCTTCTTGGCGAGCGCCATGCAGGTCGCCAGCACGTCGCCGCGCGTCTCCTTGCCGCGAACGATCTCGAGCAATTTCATCACGTTGGCGGGCGAGAAGAAGTGCAGCCCGAGCACGTAGCCGGGGCGCCTGGTCGCCGCCGCGATCTCGTCGATATCGAGGTAGCTGGTGTTGGAGGCGAGGATCGCGCCCTGCTTCACCACTTCGTCGAGCTTGCGGAACACGTCTTTCTTGACGTCCATGTTCTCGTAGACCGCCTCGATCACCAGGTCGCAGTCCGCGAGCTCGCTGTAGTTCAGCGTCGGCGAGAGCAGCCCCATCGCCTTTTCGACCGCCTCGTCGGTCATCCGCCCGCGCTTGGCGGTGTTCTCGTAGTTCTTGCGCATCGTCCCGATGCCACGATCGAGCGCTTCCTGCTGCATCTCGAGGATGGTCACCTTGATGCCCGCCGAGAGGAAATTCATCGCGATCCCGCCGCCCATCGTGCCGGCCCCGATGATGCCAACCTTGTTTATCGGGATCAGCAGCGTGTCGGCGGGGACGTCGTCGATCTTGTTCGCCGCGCGTTCGGCGAAGAAGTAGTGCCGCATCGCGGCCGACTGCGTGCCGCTCATCAGCTGCATGAACAGCTCGCGCTCGCGCTTGACCCCGTCGGCATAGGGGAGTTCGCCGGCGGCCTTGACCGCCTCGATCGCGGCGTTGGGTGCGTCGAACCCGCGGATCTTGCGCGCCTGGCTGCGGCGGAAGTCGTCGAAGATCGCCGGGTTCTTCACCCCATCCTGGTTCTTCGTGCCTTCGGACGCGCGCGGGACGGGCTGCCCGACCTTGCTGCGCGCGAAGGCGATCGCATCCGCCTCGAGGCTGTCTTCGCCAACAATCGCATCGACCAGGCCGATCTCCTGCGCCTTCTTGGCCGAGATCGGGTCGCCGCCGACGACCAGCGGAAGCGCCGCCTCGGCCCCCACGAGCCGCGGCAGGCGCTGCGGGCCGGCGGCGCCGGGGATGAGACCCAGCTTCACCTCGGGCAGCCCGAGCTTCGCGCTCGGCACCGCGACCCGGTAGTGGCAGGCAAGCGCGACCTCGCACCCGCCGCCCAGTGCCGTACCATGGATCGCCGCGACCACCGGCTTGTCGCTTGCCTCCATCGCGTCGAGCGTTTCGGGCAGCGACGGCCCTTGCGGAGCTTTTCCGAACTCGGTGATGTCGGCGCCGGCGAAGAACGTGCGCCCGTCGCAGCGGATGACGATCGCCTTGACGCCGTCGTCGGCGAGGCCCGCCTCGATCTCGCGCTTCAGCCCGGCGCGCACCGCCTGGCCGAGCGCGTTCACCGGCGGGTTGTTAGAGACGACGACCAGCACGTCGCCGTCGCGGTGGGAGGTGATCGGATCGGTCATCGTGTGCTCCTCAGGCGCGGCTGTCGGCGAGCGCCGAATAGATCAGGGTCTTCAACTGGCGGCGCACCGGATAGGCGCTCGACGGGTAGACCTGGGTCATGAACACCATGGTGATGCCTTCGACCGGGTCGACGAAGAACGCGGTCGAGTAGGCGCCGCCCCAGTAGAATTCGCCCAGCGAAGCGGGCATCAGCGTCTTCGCCGGATCGATCACGCAGGCGAAGCCGAGCCCGAAGCCGACCCCGGCGTTCTGGCTTTCGGAAAACAGGCTCTGGCTGAGCTGGGTCAGGTCCTGGTTCCCCGGCAGGTGGTTGGCGGTCATCAGGTCGAGCGTCTTGGGCGCGATGATCCGCGCGCCGTCGAGCTCGCCGCGGTTCACCAGCATCGCGCAGAAGCGGTGATAGTCGGCCGCGGTGCCGACGAGGCCGCCGCCCCCGCTGTCGAACCGGCCGGGTATCCCGAGCTTGCTGGTGCGCCCGGCGTCGATCAGCTTGGCGGACTGGCCGGGGATGTACTGATAGGCGTCGACCAGCCGCTCGAGCTGCCCCTCGGCAACGCCGAAGCGGGTGTCCTTCATCCCTAGCGGCGCGAAGATGTGCTGCTCGAAATAGTCGCCGAGGCGCATGCCGCTGAGCCGCTCGACCGCGACCCCGAGTACGTCGGTCGCGACCGAGTAGTTCCACCGTTCGCCGGGGGAGAACTCGAGCGGCAGCTTCGCCAGCTTGGCGATGTACTCGTCGCTGTCGAGCTGCGCGCGCGCGAAATCGAAGTGCGCGTCGCGATAGGCGGCGTCGACGTTGGTGCGCTGCTGGAAGCCGTAGGTGAACCCCGCCATGTGGGTCATCAGGTCGACGAAGCGCATCGGCCCCGCCTTGGCGCCGGGCACGAACGGCGCGCCGCTGCCGCCGCCGCCGGCGTAGACCGAGAGGTTGGCGAACTCCGGGAAGACCCTGGTCACCGGCTCTTCCAGCGCGACCTTGCACTGTTCGACGAGCTGCATGAAGGCGACCGAGGTGATCGGCTTGGTCATGCTGGCGATGCGGTAGAGCGCATCCTCGCGCACGGCTTCGCGCCCTTCGCCCATCGCGCCGGTGTGCATCGCGTAAACCGGCTGTCCGTCGCGCGCGACGATCAACTGCGCCATCGGCAGCCTGGCCTTGTCGACATAGGCCTGGCGCAGGAACGGCTCGATCCGCGCGAGGCGTTCGGCATCGAAGCCCAGCGAAGCAACGTTGGTGGTGTCCAGCATGCGCGATTCTCTCCCGGTCGTCGCCCCTGATGCAACGCGTAAGCCATACCCCGCTTTCCGCGGACGGCAACCGCTTCCGCAAGCGATGCGGCATACCACTATTCCGAAACGGCGCTTGCGCGGGCGCGGCGAGGCGATAGTTTCGCGTTCGAAAAACAATTCGATGACGAGGGAAGCGATGCCTGACACCAGCCTGGCCGAAGCGATCGGCTGGACGCCCCCTGCCGGCTGGCCGGCGATGAGCCGCGCCGAGATCCGCGCGGCACTGACCGCGCCCGGCGCGCGGTTCGAGATGGACACCGTCGAAATTCGCGGTGTCCCCACGCGGGTATGGAAGAACGCGCCCGAGAACCTGCGCGCGCTGATGATGCTGGCGCGGATTCACGGCGAGCGCGAGGCGTTCATCCACGAGGACGAGCGGGTAACTTACGCCGCGTTCCACCGCGCGGTCGCGCGCCTGGCGCAGGAGTTGCGCGCGCGCGGCGTGGCGAAGGGCGACCGGGTGGCGCTGGCGATGCGCAACCTGCCCGAATGGCCGGTGGCCTTCTTTGCGTGCGTCACGCTCGGCGCGATCTGCGTGCCCTTGAACGCCTGGTGGACCGGGCACGAGCTCGCCTACGGGCTGGCCGACTCGGGCACCAAAGTGCTGATCGCCGACGACGAGCGGTGGGGACGCATCCGCCCGCATTTGGGCGAGCTGCCGGCGCTCGAGCACGTGCTGGTCTCGCGCGCAGCGGGAGAGCTCGCGGGGCCGGCCGAGCGGCTGGAGGCGGTGATCGGCGCCCCCAACTCGTGGGCCGAACTGCCTGACACCGACATTCCGCAAGAGGCCATCGCCGCCGACGACGATGCGACGATCTTCTACACCAGCGGCACCACCGGCAAGCCGAAGGGTGCGCTGGGCACGCACCGCAACCTCGTCACCAACATCTTCTCGAGCGCTTACGGTGCGAGCGTCGCCGCGATGCGCCGCGGCGAGGAGCCGCCGCAGCCGGTGCACAAGACCATGCTGACGGTGATCCCGCTGTTCCACGTCACCGCCTGCTCGGCCGGACTGATGGGCACGATCGCGGCGGGCAATACGATGATCTTCATGCGCCGGTGGGACCCGATCAAGGCGTTCGAGATCATCGAGCGCGAGAAAGTCAACGCCACCGGCGGCGTTCCCACGATCGCCTGGCAGCTGATCGAGCATCCCGACCGCGAGAAGTACGACCTCTCGAGCCTCGAGGCGATCGCTTACGGCGGGGCGCCGTCGGCACCCGAGCTCGTGCGCAAGATCCGCGAGGTGTTCGGCGCGCTGCCCGGCAACGGCTGGGGAATGACCGAAACGATGGCGACCGTTACCGGCATCTCCAGCGAGGACTATCTCGCCAACCCGACGAGCTGCGGGCCGGCGGTGGCGGTGGCCGACCTCAAGATCATGGACGAGAGCGGCACCCGCGAGCTGCCGGTGGGCGAAGTGGGCGAGCTCTACGCGCGCGGGCCGATGGTGGTGAAGGGCTATTGGAACAAGCCCGAAGCGACCGCGGAGACCTTCATCGAAGGGTGGGTCCGCACCGGCGACCTCGCCCGGCTCGACGAAGAGGGCTGCTGCTACATCGTCGACCGCGCCAAGGACATCATCCTGCGCGGGGGCGAGAACATCTACTCGTCCGAAGTGGAGAACGTGCTCTACGATCATCCGGCGGTGACCGACGCCGCGCTGGTCGGCATTCCCCACCCGACGCTGGGGGAGGAGCCGGCGGCGGTGGTTCACCTGGCGCCCGGCACCAGCGCCAGCGAAGCCGAGCTGCAAGCCTGGGTCGCGGCGCGGCTCGCGAAGTTCAAGGTGCCGGTGCGGGTGCTGTTCAGCGAGGGCACGCTGCCGCGCAATGCCAACGGCAAGATTCTGAAGAAAGACCTGAAAGCGCTGTTTGAAACCCCGGCACCGACGCGGTAGGCTGGGCCGCCATGCGGGGGGCGAAGATGGCTGACGGCGGCGAAACCGAGCGCTTCGGGCGCCGGCGCGAGGATGTGATCCACGCCGCCTCGGCACTGATCAACGAGCTCGGCGTCAAGGGGACGACCTTCGCCGGGCTGGCGCGCTCGGTCGGTCTCAACGCGACCAGCATCACCTACTACTTCGACCGCAAGGACAAGCTGGTCGCGGCGGTCTATGCGGCGACGCTCGACTGGTTGGAAGCGGCCGCGCGCGAGGCGGCGGCAAAGCCCCTACCGGAGGACCGGCTGCGCGCCTTCATCGCCGCGCACGTGGCGCTGCGCCGCCGAATCCGCGCGGGCGAGAAAGGGCTGATCACCGCGCTGAGCGAGATCCGCACGCTCGACGAGGAAGCGCAGGCGCCGCTGCTCGACCAGTACGCGCGCGTGGTCGCGCATGTGCGCGGCATCTTCGGCGACGCGCGGAGCGGTGCGCGGCGGGCGCTCGATACCGCGCGCGCGCACGTGCTGCTCGAAGCGATGTTCTGGTGGCCGGTGTGGTCGCTGCGCTATTCGACCAAGGATTTCGACCGGCTCGAGGCGCGGATCTTCGATGTGCTCGCCCACGGCCTGGCGGCCCAGCCCGGCGAATGGGGTCCGCTGCCGCTCGATAGTGCCGATTGGAGGAGCGAAGACGGCAAGGCAGAGACCGGGGACGCCTTCCTGCGCTCGGCGACGGTGATGATCAACCAGCGCGGCTACCGCGGCGCCTCGGTCAACCGCATCGCCTCGGCGCTGGGGGTGACCAAGGGCAGCTTCTATCACCACCACAACGCCAAAGACGATCTCGTCTCCGAATGCTTCCAGAAGAGCTACGACCGGCTTTCGGCGGTGCAGCTCGCCGCGCGCGACACACGGGCGAGCGGCTGGGGGCAGATCGCCAGCGCGCTCGCCGAGCTGATCGACCTGCAGTTCCGCGATCCGATGCCGCTGCTGCGCACCACCGCGCTGCAGGCGCTGCCCGCGGGTGAGCGGGGCGGGGTCGTGCTGCGATCGAACCGGCTGGCCAACCGGTTCGCCGGGATGATCGCCGACGGGATCGCCGACGGCTCGGTCCGCGCGGTCGACCCGATGGTCGCCAGCCAGCTGATCATGCCGGCATTGAATGGCGCCTACGAAGCACGCGCGTGGGCCGCGCGCCAGCCCGATGCGCAAGCGGCGGTGCGGCTCTACGCCTGGACCTTCGCCGCCGGCGTGTTCAGCGACCCGCCGGGGTTCGGCTGAATCCCGCACGACCCGGGCGGCGAGCGTCACCTCGCCGACCCAGGTCTGCACGGCCCGCTGTGTGTCGAAAAATGCCACTTCCGTGGCTGGCCACCGGCGGCGCTTCGCTAGGGTTCGCCGCCGGGTCCGTCGTTTAGAACTGCTTGCGCAAACCGACTTTGAAATTGCGCAACAGGGGGTTGGCCGTGAACGGATCGTAGTTGTAGTCGAGCCGCGCGAAGCCGGGCTTCTCGTTGGTGAGATTGTAGACTGAAAGCAAGAGATCGGTGTCCCACGGCAAGCCAACCCGCGCCGTGAAGTCGAGCGTGGTGAAGCTGGGCACGGTGTATCCGGTGCTCGTGGGGGCCTGCCGTTGGTCAATATAGTCCTTGACGTAATTTAGCGTGAGCCGCGCGTTGTGGCGTCCCCACCCGAGCTCCGCATACGAAGTGACCTTCCATTCGGGCAGCGGATATGCGGTGGTCTGGTAGTTGAGCTTGCCGACGGCCGAAAAACCCGGCTGGATCAGCTTGTCGCCTATGAAAAAGTCCTTGGTCGTATAGTCCAGAACGTAACTGGCTGTCGCACCTAGCCCGAAAGAGCCTTCGGCGCCAAAGTCGCCCCGATAGTTAGCGATGAAATCCAGGCCCGACGTCGACAGTCCGGCGCCGTTGGTATAGTTCGTGTTGATAACATTGACGTCCCCCAACGTGGGCGCCTGGCTACCGCATCCCCCGCCGCCCGGTCCGCCCGAAAAAATGAATCTTCCCGACAGCGGATTGGTGCAATCCGCTTTGGTGGCGGGCGCAGTATTCGAACCCGAGCTCCCGCCGAACACCGCATTGAGAAGACCGCTGAGCGGCTCGGCGACAATATCGTCCTTTAACTCGTAGCGCCAGTAATCGACGCTTGCCGAGAAACCCCCGAAATCGACGAGCACGCCGCCACCATAGCTGGTCGCGCTTTCGGGAATGAGCCCAGGATTGTCGTTGACGCGCACCGCACGGAACGAGCCGCCGACGAATTGCAGCGATGTCAGGTAGTCGCCTGCGGTCAGGATAGTCGATGGCGGTGCCCGGAACGTGGTTTGGTACGAGCCGCGCAACGCCAGCCAATCGGTGACTTGGAAACGCGCGCTTGCTTTCGGATCGAAGGTGGAGCCCACCCCGCCGCCATAATCTTCATAGCGGGCGGCCAGCTGAATATCGATCCGGTCGCCGATCGGTATCTGCAACTCGGCAAATACCGCCTTGGTGTCCTGCTCGTTGCTGTCGTTTGAACTCGATCCCAGGAAGCCGAGAAGGCCGTTGCGGTTGGCGCACGTGGTGGTGCCGAAATCGAGCGAGCTGACGCAAGGATACGTGGTGAGGTTATTGTAGGGGCCATAGCGGCTGTCGAACGACGTCTTGCGGTACTGGGCACCGACCGCGAAGGCGATCTCCGAGCCGCCCGCGATGGCGAGACCGGTGTTTCCACTGATGATCGCCTCTCCGACCCACAACTGATTGGTCGTTACGCTGCGCGAAGGCTTGATGATAAAGTCGTAGATTGCGGGAGAATTCGCGACTGCTGGATTATATCCGGGATTGGCGATCCCGGTGATCGGATTCCGCGCCAGTCCGTTGGAAAAAGGATTGAAGAACTGGCAATTTCCCACCCCGGGTGTTCCGGTCAGCGGATTGCAATCCTCGCCGCCGAGTCCCCGGAGCGCGAGCTGCAACCGGTCGATCAGCGTATCGTACTGGTTCGTGTCACGTTCATAGAAATGGTAGAGGCCATTCAGCTCCCACTTTATTGCGCCCGAAAACTCGCCATTAAGCGAAGCGGTGAAGCGGATTGATTCACCGTCACGATCAACGGGTTCGGCTCCATCGAGGCCGTTGACGTCCTGGAACCGCGGATCGCCTCCCAACAATGCGGCGCGATAGGCCCCCGCTGCGAAAATCGCGCTGTTCGCGCCGAGCGGGAACTGATCCGGATTGGCTGCGCGATAGGCGATGAGCCCGGGGTTGTTGGGCGGCACGAAGAACTGCGTCCCTATCGGGTTGGCCAGACTGGATGGCTGGCCAAGCAGGACATACGTCGGCGAGGTGTTGGCGTTGACCTTGGTGCTGCCATAGAGGGCGGTGACTTCCAGCCCCATCGTGTCGGTAAGATCGACTTCGGTCTCAAGGTATGCCTGGAAGCGGTCTTCGCGTTCGATCAGCAAGTCGAAGATGGTAAACTGGTTCGCGCAGCGATCGGCCAGGGCGAGGGTTGTCTCTACACTGTTCTTCAGTGGCGTGCCGCCAAGCGCAGCGCAGCCCCGGTCGACCTGGAAACCACCCCGCAGGCCGGCACCGGCCCCGAAAAAGAACGGCAGGAAAGCGCTGGGATTTCCGCCTTGCGTCCAGCCGCCCGCGGGGTTCTCTGAATAGGGTCTGGCGGCAAAATCCCGGTCGATCACCGCCAGCGGGGAGCGGTGCTGATAGCCGAAGGAAGCCAGAAAACGCAGGCCGTCGCCTTTGTGGCCGAAAGTCGCCGACGCGGTCCAGTCGCCGTCGGAATCGTCGATGAACCGGTAATCGCCCGTCAGGATAAGGCCTTCCAGGTTCTTGTTGGTGATGAAATTCACCACGCCGCCGATGGCATCTGAGCCATAGGTCGCCGCCGCACCGTCTTTGAGCACCTCGACCCGGTTGATCGCGGCGGTCGGGAGAAGGTTCACGTCGACGGACGGGACGCCGATCGGGGCCGCCGCCAGTCGTTTCCCGTTGAGCAGGACCAGGGTGCGGCTGGGCCCCAGCCCGCGCAAATTGACCGTGGCCACGCCATCTGCCCCCTGCGCGCGCGAATCGAACTGGTTGGAATCCCCGAGAACTCCGCTAGATCCCGGCAAGTTCTTGATCAGGTCGAGGGCAGTGGGCGCTCCCTGATTGATCAGTTCCTGCTCCGATATGGCATCGACCGGGAGCGCGGAATCTTCCGCCGATCCGGCAATCAAGGTGCCGGTAACGACGATCTCCGGCTCGTCTTCCGCAGTGACCGGATCGGCCACCACCTCCTGCGCAAACGCGGGAGTACCGGTCAGCGCGGTGGCGAGCGCGAGGCACGCGCACGTGTGGCGCAAGGCTGTCATCGTCATCGGTTACTCTCCCATTCGACGGTGTATGCGATTGATGCTGGCGTGCAGCGGATACCCGTTTCTCGAAATTGAATGGCACTTGGCGGATGCTGTCAAGCAAGATTAAAGCGCTTTCGTCGGATATGGACGAACACCGTTGCGCTGTTGGTTTATTGCAACGCCAAACCGCATTTTCGCAAACGGATCACGCCAGGTGACGCGGCTCGCGCACCCCCAGCAGCATCAGCGCGAACGCCGCCACGAGCGCGGCGAGGACGAGGACGAACAGCGGCCCGAAGCCCGCCGCGGCGACCAGCAGCCCGGCGAGCACCGGCCCGACCGCCGCCACCCCGCCTTCGGCGGTGGTGACGAAGGCGAGCCGCATGGGGATGTCCTCGTGCGCGCCGAATTCGAGCACCATCGTGGTGGCCGCCAGCATCCAGCCCGACGCGCCGGCGCCCAGCAGAACGAAGGCCGTGTAGAACGACGCCGCGCTGCTCCCCGCGGCGAGCAGCAGCGCGATCCCCCCGATCGCGCAGCCGAGCGCCAGCAGGAAAACCACCCGGAAGCCCCAGCGATCGCCCATCGGTCCCCAGACCAGGTTCGACAGGGTGTCCGCGCCGAGGAACGCCAGACTGAGCCCGCCGATCACCACGCCGCTCAGCCCCAGCCGCTGACCGGCATAAACGGTCCAGAACGGCCCGCCCACGCGGATCGCGGTGGCGCAGCCCTGCGCCGCGATGAAGCGCGCGAAGTCGCGGTTCTCGAGCAGCTCGGGAAACTGGCGGATGCGTTCGCGCAGGCTCACCGAGGGCCGCGACGCGGGGGCGGGGGGCTCGCGGATCATCGCCTGGAGCGCGAACAGCCCCATGCTGGTGAGCACGAACGCCAGCACGAAGGTGGTGGCGTAGCCGTTGCCGAGCCAGCGCTCCTCGATAAACCAGTGTCCCGCGACCCACGCGAGCAGCGCCGCGATCATCCCGCCGGCCATGTTGCGATACCCCTGCAGCCGCCCGCGTCGGGCGATCGGAATGACCTTGGCCATCAGCATCTGGAAGGCGACCCGCTGCGCGCCGTTGAAGAACCCGAGCACCGCGAACAGCGCCAGCGTGACTGCCAGCAGCACCTCTCCGGTCAGCAGCCAGCCCGCGAGTGCGAGCCCGAGGATCGCCAGCCGCATGATCGAGCCCACCCGGATCGTATAGGGCAGGATGTGGCTGCGATGCTCGATCCGCGCGCCCGAGAGGATCGGCGAGATCGTCGCCCCCAGCTGGAGCAGCGCGGTGCCGAGCCC